>JAYEGK010000065.1:0-19327 GCA_034716265.1 Campylobacterota bacterium | reverse complement strand
GCTCCGCTTCATCTTTAGTATGCTCTCTATCCTCATCAATCTCTTGATTCTCTTCAGCTGGACGTACTTTTAAAACTTTTTCATCCCTCTCATTTACTACCGATTGAGCCATCATATTTTGAATCTCTACACGATTGTTATGGGCATTTTGTACCGATGCTACATTTGCAGTCATCTGATTTGTAAAAATTGCACTTCCAATAGGACCTAATGCCATAAGAAACTCCTTTTAATCTCTAGTATCAACTTCGATAGTTTTATATCTGTTATATAAAACATTAGCACCATGTTGAATAGTTACTTCTCGTCTAGGAGTATAATCGACCAAAAATTTATCTTTTGCAGTTGTTGTAAAATCAACACATAAACGTCCAGCACTCTCTATCACTTTCATAGGAAGGTTTTGTTTATCTGTTGTTATGAGAACATGGGTTGATGGTTGATCTTTTAGATGTATCCAGATATCTTTTGCTCTTGCATTTTGGAGCAGTTTGATATTTCCATTTTCATTTTTTCCTAGTTGAACTTTATAGCCCTCTATTAAAAAAACCTCTATGGAGTCATCAGTTTTTTGTTTTTTAGTTTGTATTTTTTTTGGAAAGAGTAGGGCTATTTTTGCAACATCATTCGCCTCTTTAACAGTGTGAATAAAAAGTTTGATATGCTCTATTTTAGAACTAAGTGACTCTTTTTCTATATGAAGATGGGATGCTCTTTGCTTAGATTTTTTACTTTTTGTAAAGAGAGCATTAGAGATCATAGGTACAGTTGGATAGGCTTTTGATAGTGTAACCTTAACTATCTCTCCATCATAATCTTTGAGTTGCAGGGTTGTAGAGTATGGTTTGATACTATCTATATTTGAGAGTACAAGGTTGCCATAGTGTTGTAACTGTTGGGCTTCATTTTGAAGTGTTACTTCATCATCTAAGTTGTTAAAAAGTTTTTCTAGTTTCTTAAGCTTTTTTTCTAAAAAAGAGATTTTCTGTTTTTTGAGTGAGTGAAGTTTTTGTGATTGCTCTTTTGCATAACTTTCATATAAAAAACTCTCAACATCTTCAAGTGGATACTCCTTGGCTACAAATGGAGCAGGAGGAACATCTAAAAGCTTCTGACCAACTTTCACCTCACGAAATGATGAGAAAATATCAACATGACGTAGAGCCTCTAAGACGATATTTTCTTTATCTAGTATGATAATGTTTGTATATTTTCCAGTAAACTCTATCTGTAGATAAGTTATCTCCTCTTTATAGGCAGATGCGGTAGTAGTTTGAACTCTTATGATTTTATCACCATTTAGAAGTTCTATATTTAAGATGTTTGAACGGTTAAAACGTTTGGCTAAAACAACATCAAAGGGAGCATTATAGATCTTTGAGCGAGGATAGGAGAAACATCTAAAAAGAGTAGAGTTAGAACGTTGCATATTGAAGTAAAGTTCATCATCTTTATCAAATACTATTTTTAAAATAGTATCTGATACTCTGTATATTGCAGAGATTTTTTTAAATTTTTGAAGATAAACTGTTATCTGTTGAAGATGGGATAACTTCATCAATCTACTTATAGTTCAATTGACAGGTCATCATTCTCTCTACTAAAACACGAGCAACCTCTACTTTTCCATCAACCATAACAGTTATATCTAAATCTGCTAACTTCTCTTTCTCCTCTAAGGAAACAACTTTTACTATGAGATTGGCATCTTTACTATGTTTTAAAACCGCTTCACAGATAAGTCGTTTCTTCTCTAAATTGTCTAGTGTGACAATGATTGCAGCTGCATTTTCTATATTGAGTGCTTTGAGTATAGATACCTTAGATGCATCACCTAAGTAAGCCTCTAAACCTCGATTATGCGCTCTTTTTACATTTTTATTGGAGTTATCAACGACAACACAGGGAGCATCGAAAAGCTCTAACTGTTCTGTTACAAATCTTCCTGTAACACTGTATCCACATACAACCACATGATCTTTTCTTGTAGAGAGAGCAGACATATCTGTACTCTCCTCTTTCTCTTTGATAAAATATTCAACAATCTGATTTATCTTAGGAATAAAAAATGGTGTTAAAACCATGGAGAAAATAACGATAAGAACAAGTAAAGATGCTAGTTCTGGATCTAAAAGACCCCCTGTTCCAGCAACTGCAAAGATAACAAAAGAGAACTCTCCCACTTGTGAAAGAGCAAGTGCAGATTTTAAAGAGGTTGCTGATGTTGAAGTTAAACGTAAAAGTGTAAAAATAATAGCAGTTTTTATTATTAATATGAGTGCAAATATAGAGATGATAGTAAAGATATTGTTTAAAAAGAAAAGAACATCTATCTTCATCCCCACCGTTACAAAAAATGTTCCTAAAAGAATATCTTTAAAAGGCGCTATATCTGATTCGACTTTATGATGGTATTTTGTTTCTGCGATAATCATACCAGCTAC
Organism: Campylobacterota bacterium; assembly: GCA_034716265.1. Taxonomy (GTDB): domain Bacteria; phylum Campylobacterota; class Campylobacteria; order Campylobacterales; family Sulfurimonadaceae; genus Sulfurimonas. The sequence continues at coordinate 16,883 of JAYEGK010000065.1, read as the reverse complement.
AAAAGCACCTAAAGAGTAAGTAAAACCCATATAGTGTGCAAGAAGTGAAGCACTTACAACAATAAAAAGAACAGACCCCATAAAAAGTTCATCCAAATCAGAAGATGCTGAAAAGTGAAGTAACCAACTCATAACCCGCTTTCCGACAACAAAAAGTAATCCAATAACAACAACAGCACTCATAAATGTATCTGTTAAGATAACAAAAACAGATTCATCTCCTTCGCTCGTTAAAAAACTGATGAGGATTAAGATAGGGATAACCGCTATATCTTGAAAAATAAGCATACCAGTGGAACGTTGACCATAAGGAGTATATATCTCTTTTGAACTTTTGAGATAACTTAAAACAACTGCTGTCGAAGAGAGAGCAAAAGCAAGAGATATAATAATAGCTGATTTATTATCTAAACCAAAAACAAAGTGACTGATAATATAAGCTATGAGAGCGGTAAATCCAACCTGCATAAACCCATTAGCAAATATCTCCTGTTTCATAGAGTTCATCTTTGCTAAAGATATCTCAAGACCGATAGTAAACATCAAAAAAACGATACCAAACTCACCAACCATCTCTAAACCATGAGAGTGTGCGACATCTCGTAAATCAAAAGCATAAACGATGATAGTACCAGTTAAAATATAGCCTATAATAGGCGATACATCTATTTTTTTTAGAAGTATGTTAATAACAATAGATATACCAACTGCTACCATGACATAAAGAAGTGAATTTTCCATTTGTATCCCTTGATAAAATATAGGGGCATTATATTATATTTGCTATAATATAGCAAAAATTAATACTAGTAAAATGAAAGGTAGGAACAATGTTTGGATGTAGTGCGAAAATAGATGAATTAAAAAGAGCTCATCAACGAGAGATAGAGCAGTTAAAACAGGAAAATGAAAACTTCAAAGAACGGATATCTGAACTAGAGACTCCTGTTAAAGTTGAGGATAATAAACAAAAGGAACTGATAGCTCTTCTTTTGAGAAGTTATGAAAATGCTAATACCTTCTTACGAAAATCGATAGAGAGCCCTTTAAATCTTTTAGAAGATATTAATGAACTTAATGAAACAACATCAGCAAAGATGATAGATGTTGAGGGTGAAACAAGAGGGATTGCTAGTAGTATAGATAAGATTCAAGAGTACACACACACTCTATCTGATGACTCTAACTCTTTAAACGATAGTGTTATCTCTATTGGTGAGATTATCAATCTTATCAAAGATATTTCAGACCAAACAAATCTACTTGCACTCAATGCTGCCATCGAAGCAGCAAGAGCTGGTGAGCATGGTCGTGGTTTTGCCGTTGTTGCAGATGAGGTTCGTAAACTTGCAGAGCGTACTCAAAAAGCTACAAGTGAAGTGGAGATAAATATCAACTCTTTAAAACAAAACTCAAGCTCTATGATAGAGATTAGTAACACATTTAATGAGGAAACAACAAAGGTAACAGATATCTTAAATGAGTTTAATGTATCTGTTCACGAGGTGATGAATAACTCATCAACTATTAAAGAAAAAACTCAATACGTTACAGATGAACTCCAATCAAATATAGGAAAAATCGAGCATATCGCTTTAAAAGTGCAAACATATAAAGCTATGATTAACTCAACTTCAGTAAATATCCTTGATGAGCATAGTTGTCGATTTGGAAAATGGTATGGTGAAGCTGTACGTGGTTTCTTAAAAGGGCACTCAAAACTTTCTTCTATTGATAAAGATCATTCAAATGTTCACCGTGGTTTACCAGAAGCTATGAAACTTCAAGCAGATGGAAAATATGCCCAAGCACTTGCACGTATTGAAGATGTTGAAAACTCTAGTGAAAATGCATTTAACAACCTATTTGACGCGATAAAATCGACTCAGCATTAGGGAGTATGAACGACATATAGATATTTTAAGAGCTTTTACAATATAATCGCGATTATAATTAATATCTATGGAGCGAATAGAATGACTAAATATATCTTTGTAACAGGTGGGGTTTTAAGTTCTCTTGGAAAGGGGATTACGGCAGCTAGCGTTGGTACTTTACTAAAACACTCAGGTAAAAAAGTTGGTATGCTTAAAATAGATCCATATATAAATGTCGATCCAGGGACGATGAGTCCTTTGGAACATGGAGAGGTTTTTGTTACCAAAGATGGTGCAGAAACTGACCTAGATATCGGAAACTACGAAAGATTTTTAGATACATCATTTTTAAAATCCGCAAACTTCACAACAGGTCAAGTATATTCAAGTGTTATTGAGCGTGAACGTTCAGGTGGGTATTTAGGACAAACTATTCAAGTTGTTCCTCATATCGTTGGTGAGATTGTTCAGCGTATCAAAGAGGCTGGAAATGGTCATGATATTTTAGTAGTAGAACTTGGTGGAACTGTTGGAGATATAGAGGGTTTACCCTTTATGGAAGCTATCCGTCAGATGAAACATGATGATGAAGTTGCTGGAACTTTTTTCATCCATGTTACTCTTATCCCTTTCATAAAAGCTGCAGGTGAGTTAAAATCAAAACCAACACAACACTCAGTACAAGAGCTTCGTCGTATCGGTATCACTCCTCAGATGATTATCGCAAGAAGTGAAAATCCACTTCCAAAAACTTTCAAGAAAAAACTTGCTATGAGTTGTGATGTTTCAAACGATAGTGTTGTTGAAGCAACAGATGCAGCAACTATATATAGCATTCCTCTTACATTCTTAAGACAAAATATTTTAAAACCTATCGCTAAAGAGCTAGATTTGGGGGAACTCACTCCAGATATGGATGAGTGGGACTCTTTAGTGAAAAAAATTGTTCAACCTAAAGATAAAGTGGTTATCGGTTTTGTAGGAAAATATCTTGAACTCAAAGAAGCATACAAATCTTTAACAGAATCTCTTATCCATTCGGGAGCTCACTTAGACACTGAAGTTGAGATAAATTGGGTTGATTCAGAGGAGATAGAGGAGAGAGGTGCAGAGATACTTCTTGGTGATTGTGATAGTGTTCTTGTTGCTGGTGGATTTGGAAATCGTGGTGTTGAGGGTAAAATCTTAGCTATCGAGTATGCACGTGTAAACAGAGTTCCCTACTTAGGTATCTGTTTAGGAATGCAACTTACACTTGTTGAGTATGCAAGAAATGTCCTTGGTTTAAAGGGTGCAAATTCAGTAGAGTTTGATGAAAAAACTCCCCATCCAATGGTTTACTTAATAGACAACTTCTTAGATCAAAATGGTGGAGAGCAACTCAGAACTCACGAATCACCGATGGGTGGAACACTGCGTCTAGGTGAATATCCTTGTGATACAAAAGAGGGTTCTCTAATAAGAGAAGCTTACAATGGTGAAAAAACTATCTATGAGCGTCACCGTCATCGTTATGAAGCAAACCCTACTTACCGTGAAGCTCTTGAAAAAGCTGGAATGGTAGTAACTGGTGAATCAAATGGTCTTATAGAAACAGTAGAGATAGAGGGTCATCCTTGGTTCTTAGGTGTACAGTTTCATCCAGAATTTACATCAAGACTACAAACTCCAAATCCATCTATACTTGCTTTTGTAAAAGCTAGTATGAGTGTGGAGTAAAGAAAAATAGGAGATGAAAGAGAATTAAACTCTCTTGGAAGCTTTTTTATAAACTTCTATACCATCTCTTTTTCCTACTGCAATAACTTCCACTTCAATAATATCATCAATTATTCTATAAACTATTCTTAACTGTTTTTTATCAACATACATTTTTTTATAACCTGTCAAATCATACTCTGCTTTTTTACCAAGAGCAATCCCAAGTTGTGGAGATGTTTTCAGCTTTTCAAACTGCTTATAGATTAAAATTTTTTGACTATGTGATAATTTAGATAAGTCATCATCTGCCTCCTGTTTTAAAACTATTTTATAATTCATCTGAACTTATGCCATATCTTTTCATAGACTCTTCGAGTGAGATAGTTTTAGAGTTTTTTCTCTTCTGTATTTTGTCATATATCTCTATATGTTCTAAAATATCATAAGCTTCTTTTAGTTTTTCATATTCATCTATGCTCACGATTACAGCTTCTAGTTTATTATTTTTTGAAATAGCAATCTTCTCTTTTGTATGGTCAATAATATTTCCCAATACATTTGAAAAACCTCTTGCCATATCACTTACTGATATTATCTCATCTCTTGTATATGCAACCATCTTAAATCCTTTAAATTATATGTAATATTTAATGTATTATATTGCATAGATATTTAATCTCTTGTTAAGATTGAAAAAGAGACATATTACTTTAGTTCTACAGCTATTATAATTAAACTATTTATGTCTTAGTTTTCTCTCTTCTTGAAGTAAATCAGATAATATTTCTGTAACAATATAAGAAGATTTTTCTGCCTCTTCAAAATAAGTCATTATGTTTTGTGACTCTTGTGTACATGTTCCAGCTTTAACACAAGCAACTGCTTTTTTAATATTATCATGAACCTCTTTATGTGGTTGTGTTAATTTAGAGTAACTACTACATTTAGAAAAATTCTCTTTACCTTTTCCACTTAAGTACCATTTACCTAATCTGCATTCACTTTCAGATACAAACTCATTATCTACTTGTTGAGTAAATACAGTTTTATACCCATTTGCTTTAAATACTAAATGGTCAAGTTTAGATAAAACTATAAATATAGAGTTTGTGATGTCCTTTGTTTCCTCTTCAATCAGGCTAGCATTTTCAGACAGTACAATCATCTCTTCTGAAAAAATCTCCATTTTACTGTTTGATTTTTGAGATAGTTTTTCCATAGCTTCTGAGTGACCTTGAACCTCTTGAGCGTTTTGTTTTAATCCCATAACTGAAATTTCTACTTCACTAGTTGCTTTTTGAGTTCTCTCAGCAAGTTTTCTAACTTCATCAGCTACAACAGCAAATCCTCTACCGTGTTCTCCTGCTCTTGCCGCTTCAATAGCTGCATTTAGTGCAAGTAAATTTGTTTGGTCTGAAATATCCTTAATAAGATTAATGACTTCAGCAATACTTCCTACATTAGAGTTTAAAGTATTTACTTGTTCAAATGTTTGATTAATATGTTCCATTAAAGAGTTAGTTATCTCTGTAAGTTCAGACAATTCAATATTTACTTTTTGTGTAAAATCTTTATTTTTATTATCACTTTCATCTACCTCTTCAAGAAGAGTAAGGTTATGTTCCAAATCTGTTCTCAACATATTTAAATCATTATCACAAGCACCTGTAAGTCCAGCAGTTAATGAATGAACAAGTTTATTCATAATTGCTGTGTTATCTGCTTTTTTTTGATTTATTTTTAATTCTTGATTCTCGTTTGATAAAGTTTCTATCTCTGCTTCTAACTTAGATATTAAACTGTTTTTTTCTTTTAGCTCTTTTTCTAAATTTTGGTTATTTCCAAAAAACATTTTTTTTTTCCTTTGTGATTGTAATTATGATTATGATTATGATTATGATTATGATTATGATTGATTATATAAAAAATATATTTATGTTATACTTAACATTTAGCAGTTAAACTTGCAAAATATTTATTAGGCACTTCATAAATGAGAACACTTAAAAGACTTACAAAACAAAATCTATTTAACCTACTCTCACAACGTTTTCCCCAAGAGGATAAAAAACTCTCTCAAATTTCAACTCCTGCTCTACTGCAAGATGGAACTAAAGCTGCAAAAAAAATTGCAGAAGCTATAAGAGAAAATAAACGCATCACTTTAGTAGGTGATTATGATGTTGATGGAGTAAGCTCTACCGCTATTATGGTGGATTTTTTTAAGCGTATTCCCTATCCTCTTGAAGCTATTATTCCTAACCGTTTTAAAGATGGGTATGGAGTAAGTCCTAGTATATTGGAGCGAGTAGATACAGATCTTATTATTACAGTAGATAATGGTATCTCCGCTATTGAGGCGAGTAAAATATGTAAAGAAAGAGGTATAGAACTGATTATAACCGACCATCACACTCCCTCTGAAACATTACCAGATGCTTATGCGATAGTTGATCCAAAACTTGCAACTTGTGAGTATCCATTTAAAGAGATTTGTGGGGCTCAAGTGATATGGTTACTTTTAGGTCTTGTGAAAAAAGAGTTGCAACTCTCTATAAATATGAAAGAGTATCTGGATATTTTAGCGATAGCGATTATCGCAGATATTATGCCTTTAGTGGATATAAATAGAACTCTTGTAAAGGAGGGTTTAAAACTACTGATGACCTCTAAAAGAGCATCTTCGATAATAATAAAAGATTTTTTAAATAAAAAAGCTATTAGTAGTGAGGATATAGCCTTTATGATTGCACCTCGTTTAAACTCTGCTGGACGTTTGAAAGAGGCAACTATCGCTCTTGATTTTTTTATTGCACAAGATACTGCTAAAGCATTTAAACAGTTTGAGATATTGGGCAGTTTAAATGATTTGCGAAAAGAGACAGAAGCAGACACAACAGCAAAAGCTATGGAGATGGTAGATGAAAATGATACTATCATCGTTGTTGCAGGTAGGGATTGGCATGAAGGTGTTGTTGGGATTGTTGCTGCTCGTTTGGTTGATAGATTTTCTAAACCTGCTATCGTTTTAAGTATAGAGAATGGTGTAGCTAAAGGGAGTGCTAGAAGTATAGGTAATGTAAACATCTATGAGCTTATTAAAGAGAATGAGAGTTTTTTAACAAAGTTTGGTGGTCATAAAATGGCAGCGGGAGTTGGACTCCAAGAGGAGAATATAGTTGCATTTACAAAAGCTATAAACAGTACAGCTTTACAAGTAGATGCTAAAGATTTTATACCTTTAGAGCAGGTAACAGGTATATTATCAACTGATGATTTAGATTTTGAACTTCTTGAGCTTTTAGAGAGGTTTGAACCCTATGGCGAAGCAAATTTGCGTCCTACATTTTTATTTAAAGATGCAGAGGTTATAAATATCAAATATATGGGTCAAGATAGATCTCACTCGCGTATAGAGATTCGACAATACCCAACCGATAATAAAACAGTTGAACTGATAGCTTTTAGAACTATTTTTGAGATGCCAAAGAGTAGAAAGATTACAGTAAGTTACTCTGCTACTAAAAATGAGTTTAATGGGAGAGTGTCGGTACAACTTCTTGTGAATAAAATATACTAAAATGAATTATGCTATACTTTTTTATAAAATTTTCAAAGGAATCCAAATGAAAAAAATAATCGCACTTTCAGCTGTTGCTTTTTTAAGCACGTCACTCTATGCTAATGCAGAGATGCAAACTCAGATAGATGAGTTAACAAAAAAACTTGCTAAGATAGAGAAAAAACAGAAGAAAAATAGTAAAAAAATCTCAGCTGTTAATAAACTGGCAAATAAAGATAATATCAAGTTTGATGTTGATTTTAGAACCTCTTATGACAATATCGCTTATAAAACAGTAAGTGGGGAAGAGTATAAAAATGATGGTTTATATTCAAACCGTTTATGGTTAAACATGGGTTATGCTCCAACTACTGAACTTATGTTTAAAGGTACTTTAGCATTTAATAAAGCTTTTGGTGCTTCTCCTTATAGGTTCAATCAAGATGGTTCAGTATCTGATATGCCACAACGAGGCTTTGGTTATGATGCTTTTGACTGGGTTGTAAATGAAAATCTGACTGATGAAAAATTAAGAGTTCGTGAAGCTTACTGGTTATGGATGCCAACTATCGGTGAAAGAGGATATACATTTAGTGTAGGACGTCGTCCCGCTACAAATGGTTTCTTAACAAATCTTAGAGATAACGATAAAGCAAAATCACCTATGGGTCATATTATAAATATGGAGTTTGATGGTGCGAGTGTAAGTATGAAAACTGGCGATATTGTAGAGGGAAGTTACCTGAAACTTTGTCTTGGGCGTGGTCTTACAAATGCAAAAGCTAGATTTGATATGATGGGTCTAGATTATGCAACAGAGGATAATAACTTAGATAATATGGATCTAATAGGTGGTATCGCTAAACTTTATGATGATGGTCAGTACACTGCATTCTTTAAATATTATAGAGCTTTTAATGTAATTGGTAATGATATGAGTAGTGGAACACCTGTTCTTGCATCTTTTGGCGCTATGGATGGTTCAGCATTATCAGTTCAAGTATCGGGTATCGGTGATGAGATTAACGATTTCTTAGATGAAACTATCATTTTTGCTTCATTTGCTTATTCGAATACTTTACCAGATGGTAAAAAGATGATGGGTTCTATCGATAATGAGAGTGGAACATCTATCTATGTTGGTGTTCAAACACCAAATATGACAGGTGGTAAGTTTGGTTTAGAGTATAATGAAGGTTCTGAGTATTGGAGATCATTCACTTATGCTGAAGACACTATGATAGGTTCTAAGATGGCAGTACGTGGTAATGCTATCGAAGCATATTGGTCACAACCATTAATCAAAAATATCTTTACAATGCAAGTAAGATATACGCAACTAAACTATGACTATACTGGTTCAAATGGTTTCTTCGGAGATGGTGGAACACCGATGAAGTTAGCTGATGCTCAAGCTATGGGTATGGATCCAGTAGAAACTGCTCAAGACCTACGTGTTTACTTTAGATACCAATATTAATTTTAGATAAAGATAATCAAAGAACTTTTCTCTGTTCTTTGATTAAATTTGATTAAAATAATAACCTCTTATAACCAATATAACTTCAACAAAATAGATTTTTTGTAACTGTTTACTTTAGATACATCTCTTAAATAATCTTTTATATTTAAAACTTATATTAAGCCCTATCTGAGTAGAATATATCCACTATATCCAAAGAAGGAAACTTATGAGTAAAAATCAAATTTTAGAAGAAATTTTAGCTGAAGTAGATAAACACCCAGAGATTATGTCTCGTCGTGATGCTTTTAAATATTTAACAATGTCGCCTATGGCTGCATCAATCTTAGCTGGTGCTACGGTTGGTACTACTGCTGTTTCTGCATCTGATGTAACAGGAAAAGTTGTTATCGTTGGTGGTGGTCTTGCTGGTATGAGTACTGCTGCACGTTTAAAAAGTAGTGCATCTGATTTAGAGGTTGTTGTTATCGAACCAGATCCTATCTCCGTTTCTTACCAACCAGGTCAAACTCTTGTAGGTGCTGGTATTTGGGAAGGTGATGAGATTGTTTACAATAGAGATGATAAGGTTCCATCTGATGTAGAACTTATTAAAGGTACAGTTACTTCATTTGACCCAGATAACAATAAATTGACTGTTGATGGTAAAGATGAAGTTACTTATGATCAACTTATTATCGCTACAGGTCTTATGCTTAACTATGGTGCTATTAAAGGTCTTGATGGCGAAATTACCTCTTCTGGTAAAGATAATGCTGCAACTAGAGCTAAAGTTGGTAAAAATGGTGTTCACTCTATCTATTTCCAAGAGGGTGCAGTAGATACTTACGCAGGTATTCAAGAGTTAATAGAAAAAGCGAAGAAACATACTGGTCCTGAAAAGTTACAAGCGGTATTTACTCACCCTAACACTCCTATTAAATGTGGTGGTGCTCCAAAGAAAATTATGTATCTTACAAATGCTCGTTTAGAGGAAGCTGGTGTAAGAGATAAAGTTGAACTTACTTTCTATCCAAATGGTGGAAAAATGTTTGGTGTACCTGAGTATCACGAAGCTATCTTACAACAATATAAAGATAGAGATTTCAAATGGAAATATAAACATAATCTTACAGAGATTGACACTGCGGCTAAAGTAGCTACATTTAACCACCATTGGACAGAAAAAGGTGAGTGGGATGAAGATTTAGAAGAGTATGGTGTTGAACTTAAAAATGAAGCAGTAAAAGTTAAATATGACTTTATCCATGTTACTCCTCCTATGAAAGCTCCAGACGTTGTTGCTAAATCTAAAGTTGGTTCAGGAAAAGGTTGGGTTCCTGTTAAAAAAGAGACTCTTCAACATGTTAAGTATAAAAACGTATTCTGTTTAGGTGACGTTGCTGCTGTTCCTATGGGTAAAACTGGTGGATCTGCGCGTAAACAGTACAAAGTTATTGTTAACAATGTTATCTCAGCACTAGAAGGTAATCAAAAAGCTATTGAAGATACAAATGTTAAATATGCTGGATATACAGTTTGTCCACTTGTCACAAGTATCGGTACTGTTATGCTTGCTGAGTTTGACTGGAGTAAAAAACCAACTCCAATGGTTCCACTTGACCCAACACAAGAGAGATGGATCTGGTGGTTATTAAAAGTTTATGCACTTAAACCAATGACAGTTATCGGTATGTTAAGCGGTAGAGCTTAATCAATTAAAATATAGATTTAGGAGATTTTAAAATGATAAAAAAAGTAAGTACAATTGCATTAGCAACAGTAGCTATGTTAGCTTTAACTGCTTGTAGTGGTGAAAAAGCGGTAGAAACTAAAACATATTCAAAAACAACTGCTGAAGTTTATCAGCAGTCATGTGTAAAGTGTCATGGTGTGCATGGTGAAGGTAAACCAGAGAAAAAGACTCCTAGACTAGATGATAGAACAGCATCAGAGTTAGAGCAAGAGCTATTTGATGTTAAAAATGGTGGAACAAACCAATCTTCTGGTACAGACCATGAGATTATGGAGCATAATATGCAAAAACTAATTGAGAAAGGTTATGACTACGATGTTAAGTCAATGGCTGAATATATGTATGGAACTTTTAAAAAATAATCTGATATAATCTTTATTATAAATTAAACTAATTCAAACTTTTATGTTTGGATTAAGTTTAATTAAGAGGGTTATAATGAATAAAAAACAAAATCAAGTTTATGTTTGGCCTCTATGCACCCGTATAGTTCATTGGTCGATCGCTTTCTCTTTTACAATCGCTTTTATATTGTCTTTTTTTGAAAATAGATTAAATTATCATGTTGCAGTAGGAACTATTTTTAGTTTAATGCTTGTTTATAGATTTATTTGGGGCTTTATTGGACCTAGGTATGCAACTTTTAATACATTTAAATTCAATCCCACACAACTTAAATATTATTTTATAGAAAAGATAGAAGATAGATATAGAGATATTCCTGCAGGACATAATCCAGCTTCAAGTTGGTATACTCTTCTCGTTCTTGTGTTAGGTTCTATTATTGTTGTAACTGGTTTTTTACTCTATGGAATTCAAGAAGCTAAAGGGATACTCTCTTTTTTAAATCATGAATACTCACAATATAGTGATATTTTATTATCAGTACATATTTACACTACATACATATTATTAGCTTGGGTACTTATCCATATTACAGGTGTATTGATAGAACAGTTTTATCATAAAACAGATATGGTATTTGCGATGATTACAGGGTATAAAAAAGCAAAAGGGGAAGATGCAGAACTCAGTACTTCTAAAAATATAACATCCTATATATTTTTACTATCTTCTGTGCTTATATTTTTTGTAATTATAAGTAGTAATAGCAATATTTTCGTGAAAAATAGATTTGAAAATATAGACTATGAAAAAGAGAGCTCTCTCTTTTACGATAAATGTGCAGAGTGTCATAAAATATATCCTAGCTTTCTTTTAACTCAAAACTCTTGGAGTAGAATAATGGATGGTTTAGATAATCACTTCGGTGAGAAAATTACAGATAATAATATTTCTCAAACACAAAGAGTAGAGATTAGAGAATTTCTTTTAGAGAATTCAGCAGAGAGTTCAACAAGAGAGATAGCTGTTAAAATAGTAAACAGTGTTAAAGATGGTCGTCCTTTAGCAATAACTAAAACAAAACTCTGGAGAGAGATTCATAAAGAGATACCAAGAGATCTTTATAAAACAAAAAAAATTAAAGATAAATCTAACTGTTTTGCTTGTCATATAGATATTGAAAAAGGGAATCTTGAAGATATTAATATTTGCTACAACTACTAATATATGTTAAGTTTATCTTAAACATTAAAGTAGCTTATAAGTTTGTAAATACTAAAATATATAAGTTTCTTATTTTTTATAAGTTTTTTTTAAGTCTTATAAAATTTATATCTTATCTAGAGGGGTAATGCTTATGGAAGTTGAAGTTTCAAGAAGAAAGTTTCTGCAAGGTAGTGTCGCTATGAGTATAATAGGTGGTACAGCTTTTAGTGCCACAAATCTATTATCGAGTAGCCATAGTACATCTACGACTAAACCTACTGGTAAAGTTTCATTTCACAACACAAAAACAGGTACAGGTGAAGCACACGATGTTGCAACACTGTGTGAGATGTGTGTAAATAAATGTGCCGCATTAGCGAGAGTTGAAGATGGGGTTATCACAAAACTTAATCCAAATCCGATGTTTCCAAAATCAAAAAATATGTTATGTGCTAGAGGAAATGCTGGTATTCAAGCTGTTTATGATCCAGACCGTTTAAAGTACCCAATGATTAGAGTTGGTGAAAAGGGCGAGGGTAAATTTAAACGCGTTACGTGGGATGAAGCTTATGATGCTATCTTAAACGGTACAGATAAGTTCCCAGGACTTGGTAAAATCCTCGAAGAGGAGGAAGATAACCGCTCATCAATGCTATTTTGCGCTGGTGAAGGTATGGCTGAACATACTTTTAAACAGTTCTACCAAGCATTTGGTTCTGCAAACTGGTTAAACCACGCTTCTATCTGTCTTCAAACTGTTGCATCAGGTTATGGTGTAACTATCGGTCAATACCCTCAATCAGATTTAGAAAACGCAGAGTATATCATTATGGCTGGTGCAAACCGCGCTGAAGCTATCGTTACTCCTGACACTATGGATATGTTCAAACGCACTAAGGGTCGTGGTGCAAAGATGATCTGTATAGATCCTCGTTTTACAAATACTGCTGCAAAAGCTGATAAATGGTTAGCTATCAAACCAGGAACAGACCTTGCGTTTGTACTTGCCTTAACTTATGTTACTTTAACTGAAGATTTACAAGATAATGACTATATCTCTAAACACTTTAACGGTTATGAAGAGTATAAAGCAAGTGTAATTGAAAACAAATACACTCCAGAGTGGGCGGAACCTATCACAGGCATCAGAGCCAAAGATATCTATACTATCGCTAGAGAGTTTGCTGCTCACGCCCCAAAATCTATCTACTATCCAGGTCGTCGTTCAACATTTGCTAAAAATGATTTTCAACTTCGTCGTGCTATGGCAATTTTCCAAGCACTTCATGGAGGAATTGATACAGAGGGTGGTCTTGTTTTTGGAACAAAATTACCACTGAAGCCTCATGAAGGTTTACAACCTCTCTATGAAAAAGCACAAGCGAGAGCTGTTATTAAAAGTACAAACAAAGAGGGTCATCAAGGCTATAGTGATTGTGCTGTAGTTTCAGGTGGTGGTTCTTGGATAGGTTGGAGAAATCGTTACATCGAAGAGAAGATGCCATATAAAGTGAGAGGAATGTTCTGTTACAAGCACAATCCAATGATGAATATGCCAAACACGGCAAAAACTGCTCAGATGCTTAAAAAGATGGAACTTGTTGTGACAATAGACACAATGCCAAGCGACACAGTGATGTATGCAGATGTTGTTCTACCAGAAGCAACGTATTTAGAGAGAACAGACCCTGTTAAAACTTTTGGTGGTGTTGAACCATCTTTTGCTGTTCGTAACAAAGTAATCGATCCTATGTTTGAGAGTAAACCTGTTATGGATATCTTAAATGGCTTAACGACTAAAATCTCTAAACCTCTATTTGAGATAAGTAAAAAGTTTGATGAAGAGATTCAAGATATGATAGATGAAGATGGAGAAGAGGAGACTTATAAAGAGTTTGACTTAACGTTACCATTTATTCACTCTCAAGAGGAGCTTAATCACCATGCTGTCTCTATGTATATTGGTGCAGCGGAGAAACTTCATAAAGATGGTGTTTTCTATCCTAAACAAGACGAGTACTATAAACAACTTGCAGCTAATGAGTTTCAGTACTATCCTGAGAAGAAAAAATATTACTCTGTAAGAGGTGGTAAGCCTAAAACTCCATCTGGAAAAGTTGAGTGTGTGATAGCCTCTTTTGCTAAAAAGGGAATTGACCCTATGCCAGTTTGGAGAGATGAGTATGAGTTTAAAGTACCAGCTGGTAAATTTAAACTTCTTACTGGTCGTCATGCACAATTTACTCAAAGTGGTACTGCAAATAACGCAATGCTTAGAGACCTTATGCCTGAGAACTTTATCTGGATTAACAAAAGAGTTGCAGCAGAGAAAGGGATTCAATTTGCCGATATGATTGAAGTGAGTTCTAGTGTTGGTAAAACACAACTCAAAGCATATCCAACAGAAAAAATCGCTCCAGACCAAGTTTTCTTTATCCACGGTTTTGGTGAAGAGAGTGAAGAGCTAACATGGGCATATAAAAATGGTGGAAACGATAATGCAGTTATCGAAGATATTACTGAACCTGTTTATGGTGCAGCTGCTATGCATGAAACTAATGTTGAAATAAGAAAGGTGTAACTTATGGCTAGATATGGAATGGCACTTGATTACAAAAGCTGTATCAACTGCAAGGCATGTGAAACTGCCTGTAAAGAGGAAAACGGCATCCTAATGGGTGCGGATAAACATAGAATTTGGGTAGGAACTGGTGAGATTGAGGGGCAATACCCCCTTCTTGATTTAACATCAAATGTTTTTCATCCAAGTCAGTGTCAACACTGTGAAGAGGCACCATGTGAAGATGTATGTCCAACTGCTGCAACTTATACAGATGAGAATGGTATCGTTAGAGTAGATGCAGAGAAGTGTATCTTATGTACTTACTGTATGAATGCTTGTCCTTATGATGCTAGATATATTGAAGATAGAGGCATGACTGTTGATAAGTGTAACTTCTGTGTTGAAACAAGATTAGCTCGTGGTGAGACAACAACAGCTTGTCAAAATACTTGTCCTACTAAAGTTAGAATTTTTGGTGACTTAGATGATCCATATAGTGAGATTAGTGAAACATTAAGAGTTAGAGAGCATTACTCTCTTAAAACGCATCTTGGTACTAAGCCAAAACTGTTTTACCTAACATAAGGAGGATAGAATGAAAATAGGTTTTTTAAATATTCCTTTAAAGGAAGATTTTTCTATCAAATCACTACTGAGTTTTGAGAAGACTCCTACAAATATGATTCTTCTTGTAGTTACAATGGGATTACTTGCGGTTTTTGCTGTTGGTATCATCTCATTTTTACTACATGGACATCATGCTTACGCTGTAACAAGAGAACATCCATGGGGACTTCTTTTAGCTGTTTATATCTTCTTTGTTGTAAGTTCAACAGGTCTATGTATCATCGGTTCACTAGGGGATGTTTTTGGTTTTAAAGATTATATGCTTATCTCTAAACGTGCTATTTTTGGTTCCATTGTAACCATTTTAGCTGGTTTTGCGGTTATCGCGTTTGAGATTGGTCACCCTATAACGATGATGATATACAATGTACTGAGTCCAGGTTTAACTTCCGCTATCTGGTGGATGGGAACGCTCTATGGTATGTACTTAACGTTTATGATAGTTGAGTTCTACTTTTTACTCAATGGTGACATGAGAAAAGCAAAGATTTTTGGTCTTACAGGACTTCTAATAGGTCTTGCAGCTCACTCAAATTTAGGTTCAGTATTTGGCTTTTTAAACGCACGTGAAATTTCTCAAGGTGTTTTCTTTCCAACTTACTTTATCTTAACAGCGTTTATCACAGGTGTGTATTTGGCATTTATCCTTATGGGATTCAGATATAAACTAAACTTTCCAGAGAAAGTAAAAACTATGTTAGTAGGTTTAGCAAAAATACAAGCACTGCTTTTATCTATATTAATTTTCTTTGTAACATGGAAAATGCTAACAGACATTTATGGTGGTGTTCCACATAAATCAGATGTTGCATTACATATACTCGGCTCTTGGACTTTCCAAGCAGAAGTTGTTTTAGCGATGTTCATACCACTGTTTTTAATCCTTAAAGATATGGGTAAAAATCCAGTAACGCTCTTTTGGGCTTCTATGTCAGGTATGATTGGTATCTTCTTTATGAGATACAATCTTGTACACGATACGCAACTCCAACCGATGATGGAACTCAAAAAAGTTGAGTACCAACTAGCTCCAACATGGGTTCAATACTTCCCATCATTTACAGAGATGGCTATCTCTCTAGGTGGTGTTGGTTTAGCAATTGTTATGTACTATGTAGGTACGAAAGCATTTAATTTAGATGAAGAGGAGGGGCATTAAGCTCCTCTTTTTTTTATCTTTCTCTCTTTTAAAACCAATCTATAACATTTTTTTGTTAAAATTCCAAAAAATTATAAGGCTTCTTAAATTATGAATTATAAAAATATTCTTTTCTCTCTATCCCTCTTCTTTATTTTTAGTGGATGTAACGATGCTGATGAAAACTCTTCAGTTTCAGTATCAAATAAATTTCTAACAGTTGAAACAAAAAACACAGCTAACCCTCAAGTAGTTTCATCAAAAGATTATACTATTGATGAGATATATAATTCAATGTGTATAGAGTGTCACAGTACCGATGGTTCGGGAAATAGTGATAAACTTACTCCCTCTATGGTTAAACTTACTCAAAATGAGATCTACGTAGCTCTTAAGGATGTTGAAAATGATAAAGGTCATATTATTATGGAACATAATCGAGGAGAAATTTTAAAAATGGGTATGGAGTATTCCGCAAAAGATATGGCAGAATATATGCATAAAAGATTTTCTAAATAGGTTTAAGCTATAATGAAGGAGTAGTTCTCTATAATTCCCCTCCACAAACAGAGGGACTTAATGTTTAAGCCTAGAGACTTCGAGAGGGGTTAGGAAACTGTTTGAGATCATTGAAAACTAAGCAAGT
>JAYEGK010000064.1:16587-19474 GCA_034716265.1 Campylobacterota bacterium | reverse complement strand
GAATTTAGTAGGTAATATAATTAAAGGTTTACCTTTATTTACACTTGCAATAGCTCTTTATTCTTTACAATACTATTTTATAAACTAAAGAGGAATAATAATGGACTCTAAAAACAAGGGAAAACTAAATGAAAAAAGAGATATTTCTATGTTCAATATGCAACATAAATAGCGGAACATGTAAAGAGGATTGTAAATTCTGTTCTCAAAGTGTGCGCTATAAAGCAGATATAGAACGCTACAGACAAAAAGATATAGCACTTATTCAAGAGGAAGCTGTAAATGCAAGAGATAATGGTGCGTTAGGTTTTTGTCTTGTAACAGCCGATAAAGGACTAAACGATAAGACATTAGCGTTTGTTTGTGATGTTGCAAAAGCGGTTACAGAGGTAGCACCAGAGTTACGTCTTATCGCGTGTAATGGAACTGCTACGCTTGAACAACTCTTAGTGCTTAAAGCTAACGGTGTGAAAGCTTATAATCACAACCTTGAAACATCGGAGAACTTTTATAAAGAGATATGTACGACTCACCCTTGGAGTGAACGGTACGAGACATGTGAAAATGTAAACAGGGCGGGTATGGTTCTTATCACTGGTGGTATTTTTGGTCTTGGTGAAACGCAAGAGGATAGAGTTTCGATGCTCAAAGCACTTAACTCTCTCAATCCTAGTTCAGTCCCTATAAATTTCTACCATCATAACGAGGCACTTTCATTAAATCCTAATCCTCTCAATGTAGATGAAGCGCTCTCGCTTGTAAAACTAACTCGTGAGATGATTCCAGATGCACAACGCGTAATGGTCGCTGGTGGACGTGAACTTATGTTTGGAGAGCGTCAAGCAGAGATTTTTGAAAATGGTGCCAACTCTATTGTAATAGGAAACTATCTTACAACAGCTGGTCGTGTTATGAGTAGAGATTTAGAGATGTTAAAAACTCTGCATCTTGATGTTGCAACAGAAGTAAAGTAAGATTTAGAGATGGATAGTAATGTAACTTTAATTATCACTATCTCTCTTATCCTGATTTTTTCCCCATTTTTTGCAAAAGTTTTTAAGTTACCTACGACACCTATTGAGATTATTTTAGGTTCTATATTAGGATATTTTGGTTTTTTACATGAGGAACATCTTTTTGAGATAGTCGCTGAACTTGGATTTTTATATCTTATGTTTATTGCAGGAACAGAGATTAATCTCAAAAATGTTCTTAAAACACCTTTTAGCATTATGAAAAGAGTTGTTTTTTACCTGATGATACTCTACTCTTTTTCTATTATCTTTTCTATCTACTTTGATCTAGGGAAAATGTTTATGGTTTTACTTCCTCTTATCTCTATTGGACTTGTTGCAACACTTTCCAAAGAGTATGGAAAAACTCCTTGGCTGGAGATATCTATGACAGCAGGTATTTTAGGGGAGATTGTAAGTATTGGATTTTTAACTATTACATCTTCAGCATTAGTCTCTGGTTTTGGATGGGTTTTATTTGAAACTATCCTATCTTTAACAGCATTTCTAATCTTTATGTTTATTTTGTTTCGCTCTATACAACTTCTTTTTTGGTGGTATCCAAAACTCTCAACAGTTCTTATGCCACACCAAGACAATCAAGAACAGGATATTCGTTTATCGATGGGGATATTTTTTCTTCTTGTCGGTGCTATGTTATATCTTCATCTTGAACTTGCATTTGGTGCTTTTTTAGCAGGGATATTTATACCTACATTTTTTACACATAAACAGCATCTTCCACATAAGTTAGCTTCTTATGGATTTGGATTTTTAATCCCTATCTTTTTTATCCATATTGGGAGTTCATTTCATCTTGAAGCTCTTCTTATAGATGGATTGATTATGAAAGCATTAATGATAGCTTTAGTGATGATTTTTATGAGAGTTGTTGCATCTTTAGTATTTATTAAACAGTTAGGAGCAAGGGATTCTATATTGATGGGATTAAGTCACTCTATGCCCTTAACACTTCTTATAGCGATGGCAACATTAGCATACCATGCAAACTCTATAGATACTTTGCACTATTATGCATTTATTTTGGCAGCTCTCTTTCAGGTATTAAGTGTGATGACCATTATCAAACTTATTAATAATAATAAAGTAAAATAGAGCTATAATCTCCCCAATAATTTCAAGGAGAACCCTTTGGTAAAAGTAGAATTTTTAGGTCCTATACAAAAAGAGCCATTAGAGTTAGATATCTCTAATTTAAGTGAGTTAGCAACAGTTTTACAAGAGGATGAGGCTATGAGTGAGTGGTTGAAAAATTGTGCAGTTGCAGTGAATGATACACTTATCTCTTCATTAGAACACTCTCTCAAAGATGGAGATAAAATAGCTCTTCTTCCTCCTGTTTGTGGAGGTTAAACAATGCTTTCCCTCTATGATGGTGCATTACCTGTAAACGATATCTTAAAAGATTGGTATGAGCAGGAGGCAAAGAGTAATTATGGTGCTTATATCCCTTTTGTTGGAACTGTTAGAAGTGAAGATGAGATAGAGGGATTAAGTTTTGATATATATGAACCGATACTTAACTCTTGGTTTGAAGTTTGGCAGATAAAAGCTAAAGAGAGAGGGGCTATTATAAAGATGGCTCACTCTCGTGGAGATGTAATGTTACACGAATCCTCCTACATATCAGCAGTTTTTTCTCCAAAACGTAGAGTGGCGTTAGAGCTTATAGATGAATTTGTAGAAGATTTTAAAGCTTCTGCACCTATATGGAAATATGACCTTAAAGATGGAAAGCGTATCTATGCACTTGAGCGTTCTACTGCTATTGAAGGGAGTGGGATTTTGGGTGGGGTAGTATAGAATAACAATATATTTTGATGACCATCCTCCCTCACATTTTCATGCTGAAT
>JAYEGK010000064.1:0-16487 GCA_034716265.1 Campylobacterota bacterium | reverse complement strand
TGAATTTAAAAAATTTAAAGTTCATAAAACATTAGTTTGGGACAATGGGGCAGATATTGCACCAGAATATTTACATAACAAAATATAAAAAGGTATAAAAATTGAATTTACTATCTTACGAAACGAGTCAAAATATGTTAGATCTGTTAAAGGTAAACTCTAGTAGAGTTGAAAAATTACCACTTAGTAGTTCTCTAGGAAGAGTGTTAGCTAAAGATATAGTAGCTAAATATAATGACCCACAATTTCCAACTGCTTCTATGGATGGATACGCTGTTATTCATTCTGATTTGGATAGGGAAGATATCACTATTTTGGGTGATAATCCTGCTGGAAGTGATGAACAAAGAGCTTTAAAAAGTGGAGAGTGTATCAAAACTTTTACAGGTTCTAAGATGCCAGAGGGTGCAGATACACTTATTCAGATAGAAAATGTAACTGTTGATGGTGACAGGATTATTATTAATGAAAAAGTGCCTTTAAACTTCTCTATTCGTCCTGTTGGTGAGGGGTATAGTTCAGGAGATATTCTTATCAAAAAAGGCACAAAGATAGGTTTTGCAGAGATAGGTGTGATGGCAGGACTTAATGAAGTGATGGTAAGTGTTGTTGTAAAACCTCGTGTAGCTGTTATCGCAACTGGAAGTGAGATTTTAGATTTGGGTGAAAATAGTACAAATCCAGCACAGATAAGAAGCTCAAATAACTATACACTTTGTGCCTTAGCAGAGTCTACTGGTGCAGAGGCTATCCAACTTGGAACAGTTGGAGATGATAAATCTTCTATTATGCAAGAGTTTGAAAATGCTCTTTCATCTGCTGATATTTTAGTAAGTACAGGTGGTGTAAGTGTTGGAGATTATGATTTTGTAAAAGATATAGTTCCCGCTTTAGGTGCAAAAGTTATCTTCAAAGGGGTAGCGATAAAACCTGGACGCCACATAATGGTAGCACAAAGAGGAGATAAGTTTATCTTAGCCCTTCCTGGATTTGCTTACTCATCTACTGTAACAGCTATTTTATATCTTTTACCTCTTATCTCTAAAATGTTAGGTCGAGAGAGCTACTATACAACTGTAAAAGCAAAACTGAGTGAAGATTTTCATAAGCGAAGTCGTTTTACAGAGTTCACAGCATGTAATATTGTTGTAGAGGATGGTCAATATTTTGTAAATTTTGAAGGTAAAAAAATAGGAAGTTCAGCAATTTTAACAAATATGTTAAATGAAAGTGCTTTGATGATTACACCGATAGAAGTTAAAAATGTAGAGAAAGATAGTTTAGTTGATGTTATATTATTGGAGAAGTTTTAAATGAAAGCATACACAATCGATCCAGAAAAACAAGAGCTACAAGAGATAGAACTAGATATTCAAGCAAATACAGTCTATACATTTTTTAACTCTATCTCTATAGATGAGTTGACAACTTTAGATAAGCACACTATCCATAGTGATGTGGAAGCTATTAAGAAAGGGAGAAAACCATTTTTTTTAGGGGAACAGCTTATTGTTGGGGATGCACTTATTTTTGGTAAAGATGGTTTTTTAGATGTTGAAGTGACTATTCCAAAAGAGGATTTAGCCTCTCTTATCAATTATGATCTATCTGATTTTTATCTTGCCACATTAGCACTTTTAAAAGATACAGAGATAAATCTATATAGTGTATTTGAAGTATCAAAAAATGATGAAGATATACAGCTCAATACAGAGTGGGTTTTAGATGTTTTCAATATCGCAGATGATAAAACGAAAAACTATTTTTTGGATGAGTTACAAAAAGCTACTCAGAAGAAAGAAAATAGTTTAGAGTTTATGCAAAAGATGGCAGTTTTGGCTATGAATGCGATGGCTTAATTTATCGGTATAACCTTAGAACTAGATTTTTGAGAAGCTCTCTTTTTAATATTTATTTTTAATATACCATTGTTATACTCAGTTTTAAGTGTTTGAATATTTATATCATCAGGCAGTAAAATAGAGCGCTTGAATTTTCCCATATGTATCTCTTTTTTTATAAAAGAGTGAGTGTTTGTATTATTTTCCTCTCTCTTTTCACCCTCAATAGTGAGCATATTGTTATCTTCTAATGATAGTTTAATATCTTTTTTTTCCATTCCAGCTAAATTAAAAGTGATAATATAACTATTATCTTTATCTTGAATATTCATTTGAGGATAATTTTTTTGAAAGTATTGATTTTTAAAATCGGAGTTCACAACACCAGTAATAAAATTTTGCATCTTATTAAATTCATCATTTATATCTGGATGAAACATTATAGTTTGAGCATTTACAAGTGTTGTTACAAGAGAGAGTGCTAAAACAGTTTTATTCAGTTTATTCATTTTTTATTCCTTAATATTTAGATGGTAAAAGTTTATCACTTTATGGTAAATTAATTTTAAAAAAGTGTAGCTTCAAGCGCCTTGAGTTTATAACTTCTCCTATGAATGTCACAATATCCATATTTTTTAATCATCTCAATATGCAGTTTTGTTCCATAACCTTTATGCTTTTGAAAAAAATACTCGGGATACTTTTTTGCTTCTACTATAATATCCCTATCGTGAGTTACTTTTGCTAAAATAGAAGCTGCACTTACCTCTGCAACTTTTCCATCAGCCTTTATCATCGTTTGTAGATTTTCTACTCCAAAAGTTGTGTTACCATCGAAGAGATACTCCTCAGCTTGAAGATTTTTCATAATCTCCTCTAAACCACGAGCTAAACATTTAGAGATACCCTCTTCATCTATCTGTTTAGGAGAAAATTTTACTATATGGTATTGAGAATTTTTTACGATAAGTTCATAAAGAGCTTCACGCTTTTTCTCTGTTAATTTTTTAGAATCATTGAGTCCCTTTACTTTTCCAGTTAAGATACAACCAGCCATAACCAAATCCCCAGCAATAGGTCCACGACCCGCTTCATCTATTCCACATAAGTTTTTCATATTTAATCCCCCAAAGCCCAGATATCAAATGGTAGCATCTCAACCTTTGATAAAGGGTGTGCTACATTTCCCTCTTTATTCATCGTAATAGCTGTTACTTTACCTATCTGATAACTAAACAAAAATGGCTCTATTTTTTCAAGCTTCTTAAAAAGAGTTCGTTCATCACTAAATGGCATCCCTAAAATAATCTCATTTGTAGAGGGAAGATAAAAATCTATACCATCATCATAGTAACACTCTATATTTTGTTTGAGAAGCTCAAGAAAAATCATATTTTCAAAAAGTCTTCCAAAATGTTTATCTGTACTTAATGCACTTTTTAAAGAGATGTCACAGAGATAGAGTTTTTTAGTAGCTTTTGTATGATTAAATTTTTCAAGTAGATGGATATAGTTATCTTTTAAAAGTCTATCATAGGATCTGTAAAGCTTATCTTTGGATATTTTTCTGACCGTTTTTAAACGCTCATACATAGTGTAAGCAGAAACTTTTTGAGACATCATATTTGTAGCGAGTTTAATGATAGAAAATTCTATATCAGTAAGAGTACATTTTAACATATTTTGAATATAAAAATAGCGATTGTCCGATGAAACTTTGTGCATATATGGAAAACCAGCAAGTTGAAAAAAATGGTTTAAGGCAGTAGAATCATATTTATGTTCATAAGCTAAAAACTCCTCATAATCTAAAGGATAGAGTTGTAAAGTATCTAAAAAATCTAAATCATAATGTGTTTGTGAAGTGATAATAAGTTGTGAAACATTGACAAGTTTTATATCTTGTTGGTAGTTATCAAGAACTAATGTATCTATCTTTTTTTCTACACAAAAGTCAAAAAGTTTATTATTTAACTCAATGATATCTAAACGAACATCTAAACAGTTGATATAGAGATAACTACTTTTTTTCAAAGATAAAAGATAGTGTTTTACAAGCTTTGTTTTTCCAGATTGGGTGATACCATTGATTTGATAACTTCTATTATCTATAAATTTTTTTCTATGATGAAACTTATCTATATGTATCTCACTCCTATATAACTCTTCAAGTAAATTTTCTATAATAGCTCCCTTTGATAGGTTTATACTATTTTATCACTTCCTTTTTAAAAGGAAATAAATTTATATAAAAATTGATTTTTAAAAGCTAATTTGCTATAATACCACTCCCTTAAAATAGTTGGGCGTTAGGATCCAACGAGTTCTTTAGAAGGAAAAACATGGAAAAAATTCGTTTAAAATTGAAAGCTTATGATCATCGTGTATTAGATAGATCAGTAGCGTCAATCGTTGAGGCTGTAAAGCGTACAGGTGCTGCAATTCGTGGTCCGATCCCTTTACCAACAAAGATTCGTAAATATACTGTTTTAAAATCAGTTCACGTTAACAAAAAAGCTCGTGAGCAGTTTGAGATTCGTATGCACGCTAGAATGATCGATATCGTTTCTGCTACACCAGAGACTGTTGATTCATTAATGAAGCTTGATCTTGCACCAGAAGTAGACGTAGAAGTACGTTCTATGGATAAGTAAGGAGTTCGTAGTGGAATATATTGTTGAAAAAATCGGTATGAGCCGTACAATCACAGTACCAAGTAAGCCTGTTACTCTTTTAAGAGTACTTGACCAAAAAGTATGTGAAGTTAACGAAGGTACTGCTATTGTTGCTTACAACAGCGGTAAAAAAATGAATAAGTCAATTGAAGGTCAACAGAAAAAGTATTCACTTTCTGCTGAGTTTAATCGTTTTGCTACTCTTGAAGTTGCCAACACTGAAGCTGGTGATTTAGATATCGCTCCATTAGCAGAAGCTAGTGTAGTTAAGTCTACTTTCAACACTAAAGGTCGTGGTTTTGCTGGTGCAATGAAACGTTGGAACTTTGGTGGTGGTCCTGCATCTCATGGTCATAGATTTGGTCGTAGAACAGGTTCTATTGGTAATGCTGAGTGGCCAGGTCGTGTAATGAAAGGTAAGAAGATGCCAGGTCATTACGGAAACACACAAAATAGTGTAAAAAATGAGATCGTTTCTTACGATGCTGAAAATAAAATCATTGCGGTTTTAGGTTCTGTATCTGGTGCTAACGGTGCTTTAGGTCGTGTAAAGGTAGCTAAATAATGAGCGCAATTATCTTAAATGAAAAAATGGAAAAAGCGTCTGAATTAGCTTTACCTGAGAGTTTTTCTGGAATTAACCCTCATAACCTTTATCTTTATGTTAAGTCTGCTCAAGCTGCACAACGTGCAAATACAGCGATTGCTAAAGGTAGAAGTGATGTGCGTGGTGGTGGTAAGAAACCATGGGCTCAAAAAGGTGGCGGTCGCGCTCGTGCTGGTTCACGTCGTTCTCCTATCTTCGTAGGTGGTGGTAAAGCTTTTGGTCCTCAAAACAACCGTAACTACGATTTAAAAGTAAACAAAAAGCAGAAGAAATTAGCTTTAAACTTTGCTTTAAATGAGCATGCACAAAACGGTACTCTGTTTATTGTTGATTCTATTGAAGTTGCATCTGGTAAAACTAAAGATGCTATGGCGATGTTCAAATCTTTAAACCAAAGAGATACTCTTTTTGTAAAATCTTTATTAGATGAACCAACATTTTTAGCATTTGAAAATATTCAAGCTACTTACGTTGTTGAGTCAAATGAATTAAATGCATTCTTAGCTGCTAACTATCGTTCAATTGTGATCGAAAAAGCGGTATGGGAAACTTTAACAAGTGAGGCTAAATAATGGCTGATATTACAGATATTAAATCTATAATCTATACAGAGAAGACTTTAGGTATGCAAGAAGCTGGTGTTATTGTTGTTCAAACATCAGTTCGTATGACTAAAACAGGTCTTAAAGAGGTTTTTCGTGAGTATTTTGGAATTGTTCCAAAAAACATTAACTCACTGAATCAAAACGGAAAGAGAAAAACTTTCCGTGGTGTAAAAGGTAAGCAAAATGACTTTAAAAAGTTTTATGTAACTTTACCTGAAGGTGCACAAATAGAAAGTTTGGCGGTATAACAGATGGCAATTAAAACTTATAGACCGATAACTCCGTCTCGTCGTTTTTATACAAATGTTGATAGCTCAGATATTACGGCAAAAGCTAGTGTTCGTTCATTACTTGTAAAACTTCCAACAACTGCTGGTCGTAACAACAATGGTCGTATCACTTCTCGTCACCGTCAAGCTGGTGCTAAAAAACTTTATCGTATTATCGATTTTAAAAGAAATAAATTCGATATTCCTGCAACTGTAAGTGCTATTGAGTATGATCCGTATAGAAACTGTCGTATCGCTCTTGTAACTTATGCTGATGGTGAAAAGAGATATATTCTTCAACCAAAAGGTTTAGTTGTTGGTGATAAAATTTCTTCTTCTGCTGATGGTTTAGATGTTAAACCTGGTAACACGATGAAATTAAAAAATATCCCAGTGGGTACACTTATTCATAATGTAGAGCTTAAAACAGGTAAGGGTGGACAGTTAGTTCGTTCTGCTGGTACATCTGCTCAAATTATGGGTCGTGATGGTAAATATGTTTCATTACGTATGCCTTCATCTGAGATGCGTTTAGTATTAGGTGAGTGTTTAGCTACTGTTGGTTCTGTTGGTAATGAAGAGTTTGGTAACATTGTTATCGCTAAAGCTGGTCGTCAACGTCACCTTGGTATTCGTCCTCAGACTCGTGGTTCTGCGATGAATCCAATAGATCACCCGCATGGTGGTGGTGAAGGTAAAACTAACTCAGGTCGTCATCCAGTTACTCCATGGGGTAAACCAACGAAGGGTGCTAAAACTCGTCGTAGAAAAGCAAGTGATAAACTTATTATTACACGTCGTAAACCAAATGCAAAAAGGGTAGGTTAATAATGGCTCGTTCAGTAAAAAAAGGTCCATTTGTTGATGACCATTTAATGAAAAAAGTTGCTAAAGCTAAAGCTGAAGGTAACAAAAAACCTATCAAAACTTGGTCAAGAAGATCAATGGTTACACCTGATATGGTTGGTTTTACATTAAATGTTCACAACGGACGTCAATTCGTTCCTGTTCATGTATCAGAGAACCACATTGGTTATAAGCTTGGTGAATTCGCACCAACTCGTACATTCAAGGGCCATAAAGGCTCAGTTCAAAAGAAAGGGTAATCATGGCTAGAGCATTATTAAAATTTATCCGTGTTTCACCGATTAAATCTCGTCTTATTGCAAGAGAGGTTCAAGGTATGAATGCTGAAGAAGCTATGGCAGCTTTAGAGTTCACACCAAACAAAGCGGCAAAAATTATCTCTAAAGTGATTGCATCTGCAGTTGCTAATAGTGGTATGGAAGCTGAAGATTGTATTGTTAAATCATGTCGTGTTGACAATGGTCCAGTTCTAAAACGTTTCCGTCCACGTGCTCGTGGTATGGCTTCAGGAATTAGAAAACCAACAGCACATATCTTAGTAGAAGTAGAGGGTAAATAGTATGGGTCAAAAAGTTAATCCTATTGGTTTACGTCTTGGTATCAACCGTAACTGGGAGAGCCGTTGGTTCCCTAATTTTAAATCAGCACCAGCTGCTTTAGGTGAAGATCACAAGATAAGAACATTTTTGAAAAAAGAGCTTTATTATGCTGGTGTTGCTAACATCATCATCGAAAGAACTGTAAAGAGACTTCGTGTTACTATCGTTGCTGCTCGTCCTGGTATCATTATTGGTAAAAAAGGTGCAGATATTGAGAAACTTAAAGCTACTCTTCAAAAACTTATTGGTAAAACTGTATCAGTAAATATTAAAGAAGAGAAAAAAGCTCAAACTTCAGCGCAACTTGTTGCTGAAAATGTAGCTACTCAACTTGAGCGTCGTGTTGCTTTCCGTCGTGCTATGAAGAAAGTTATGCAAGGTGCACAACGTTCTGGTGCTAAAGGTATTAAAGTAGCAGTTGCTGGTCGTCTTGGTGGTGCTGAAATGGCTCGTACTGAGTGGTACTTAGAGGGCCGTGTTCCTTTACATACTCTACGTGCTAAAATCGATTATGGTTTCGCTGAAGCTCATACACAATACGGTATTATTGGTGTTAAAGTATGGATCTTCAAAGGGGAAGTACTTACAAAAGGTATTCCAGCTGAAGCTAAAGAAGAGAAGCAAGAGCGTCGTCCAAAGCGTGCTCCAAGAAAAGAAAAGGCTGAATAGTTATGTTAATGCCTAAAAGAACAAAATATCGTAAGGTAATGAAGGGACGTAACCGTGGTTACGCTCGTTCAGGTTATAATTTAGCGTTTGGTGATATCGCATTTAAAGCTGTTGAAGCTGGTCGTATCGATTCTCGTCAAATTGAGTCAGCACGTATCTCTGCAACTCGTCATATCAAACGTCAAGGTAAGATTTGGATTCGTGTATTCCCTGCTAAACCATTAACTGCTAAGCCTCTTGAAACTCGTATGGGTAAAGGTAAGGGTGCAGTTGATAAATGGGTTATGAATATTAAACCAGGTCGTATCATTTTTGAGATGGCTGGTGTTCCAGAAGAACTAGCTCGTGAAGCATTAACTCTTGCTATCCACAAGCTTCCATTTAAATGTAAAATTATCACTGCGGAGATGAACAATGAAATATTCTGATTTAGCAGATAAAACAGTTGCAGAGCTTAATGTAATGCTTAAAGAGAAGAAAACTGAACTTTTCACTCTTAAAATTAAACAAAAGATGATGCAACTTCAAAATACTAGCGAACTTAAAGTAGCTAAAAAAGATATCGCAAAAATCAATACTGCAATTACTGCAGTAGCAAACTAGGAGCTTAGAATATGACACATAAACGTGAGATTCAAGGTAAAGTAGTTACAATTTCTGGCGACAAAACGGTTTCTATCGTTGTTGAGCGTCGTGTAATGCACCCTCGTTACCACAAAGTTGTTAAACGTTTCAAAAAGTACCTAGTACATGATGAGCGTAATGAAGTTAAAGTTGGTGATGAGATTGTTGCAATCGAGTGTCGTCCACTTTCTAAGACTAAATCTTTTAGACTTAAAACAGTAGTATCGGGAGCTAAATAATGATCCAAGGTTTTACTCGTTTAGTAGTAGCTGATAACACAGGTGCTAAAGAGATTATGTGTATTAAGGTACTTGGTGGTTCAAAACGTCGTTATGCTTCAATTGGTGATGTTATTGTTGCTTCTGTAAAGAAAGCGACACCAACTGCTAAAGTTAAAAAAGGTAAGGTTGTTAAAGCTGTTATCGTTAGAACTCATAAAGAGATTCAACGTGAAAACGGTTCATTAATTCGTTTTGATGACAACGCAGCTGTAATCCTTGATGACAAAAGAGAGCCAATCGGTACTCGTATTTTTGGCCCTGTTGGTCGTGAAGTACGTTACGCAGGTTTTATGAAAATTGTTTCTCTTGCGCCGGAGGTTGTTTAATGGCAAAGTTTAATTTCAAAAAAGGTGATACTGTAGAGATTATCGCTGGAGATGATCGTGGAACTAAGGCTACTGTTTTAGCAGTTATGCCTAAGAAGAACAAGGTTATCGTTGAGGGTTGTAAAATAGCTAAAAAAGCTGTTAAACCAACTGAAGAGAACACGAAGGGTGGGCATATCAACAAAGAGATGCCAATTGACGCTTCAAATGTACGTAAAGTGGAGGCATAATAGTGGCTCGTTTTAAAGAAAAATATTTAGGTTTAAAATCTGAATTACAAGCTGAATTAGGAATCAAAAATCCTATGCAAACACCAAAGTTAGAGAAGATAGTTATCTCTGTTGGTGCTGGTTTTGCAATGAAAGATAACAAACTTATCAAAAACATCGAAGATACAATTACTGCTATCGCTGGTCAAAAAGCATCTACAGTAATCGCGAAAAAATCTGTTGCAGGTTTTAAAGTTCGTGAAGGTATGCCAGTTGGTATCCGTGTTACTCTTCGTGGTGAAAATATGTATAACTTTCTTGACCGTCTAGTATCTATTGCACTTCCACGTGTAAAAGATTTCCGTGGTGTTCCAAGAAATGGTTTTGATGGTCGTGGTAACTATAACTTCGGTCTTCAAGAGCAACTTATCTTCCCAGAAGTTAGTTATGATTCAATCATGCAAATTCATGGTATGAATATTACTATGGTAACTACTGCTGATTCTGACAAGGCTTCATTTACTCTATTAGAGAAAATGGGTATGCCTTTTACTAAAGGGAGTAACTAATGGCTAAGAAGTCTATGATCGCTAAAGCGGCAAGAGAACCTAAATTTAAAGTACGTGGTTATACACGTTGTCAGATTTGTGGTCGTCCACACTCTGTTCTTAGAGATTTCGGTATCTGTCGTGTATGTTTTAGAAAAATGGCAAATGAGGGATTAATCCCAGGTGTTAGAAAGTCTTCTTGGTAGGCAGTAGCCTCCAATTAGAAACTCCTAATTATTAGCAGTTCTTCTTTTTTAGAAGAGCTACACATTTAAGGAAAAAATGAATGGCAATTAATGATCTAGTATCAGATGCGTTAACTCGTGTTCGTAATGCAGGTATGAGAAGATTACCAGTTACTACTTTATTACACTCAAAGAGTGTTGAAGCGATGACAAATATCTTAGTTGAAAAAGGTTACTTAGAGTCTTGTAATGTAATCGAAAATGGTCCTAAAAAAACTATTAAAGTTGTACTTAAGTATGATGAAAATGGTAAAACTGTAATTAATGAGATGAAAAGAGTTTCTAAGCCTGGTAGACGTGTTTACAAGGGTTGTGAAGATATCAAACGTTTCAAAAATGGTTATGGTACTATTATTGTAAGTACTTCTCATGGCGTTCTTGCTAATGACAAAGCTTTTGAGCTTGGCATTGGTGGTGAAGTTATGTGTACAGTTTGGTAGGGAGATAACATGTCAAGAATTGGTAAAAAACCGGTAGAGTTTGCAGCTGACATCAAAGTTAGTTCAAATGGAGATGTTATAACTTTTGCTAAAGGCAAAAATAGTGTTGATTTAGATACTAAAGGGAATGTTGCTTTTGCTATTGAAGGGAATGTTTTAACTTTTACTGCAATAAGTGATAACAAAGAGCATAGAGCTTTTTGGGGAACATATAGAGCATTATCTGCTAATATTGTTACTGGATTAACTACTCCTTTTTCTAAGCAATTAGAGATTAATGGTGTTGGTTATAGAGCTGCTGTTAAAGGTAAGGTTCTAAATCTTCAACTTGGTCACTCTCATGATATTAACTTTGATTTAGTTGATGGTCTTGAAGCTAAAGTTGAAAAAAATGTTATTACTTTAACAAGTCATGACAAACAACTTTTAGGTTCTGTAGCTGCAAAAATTAGAAGTTTCCGTCCACCAGAGCCATATAAAGGTAAAGGTGTTAAATATATGGAAGAGCATATCGTGCGTAAAGCCGGTAAAACTGCTAAAAAGTAAGGGAGGGTATTATTAAATGAATGCAAAAGTATTAAAAAATAAAGTAGCTAACCGTTTAAAGCGTAAGCGTCGTATTCGTGCAAAAATATCTGGTAGTGCTGTACTTCCTCGTGTTTCTGTATTTAAATCAAACCGTTATTTAAGTGTACAAGCTATTGATGATGTTACTGCAACAACATTATGTGCTATTCACTCAAAATCAACAGGTCATAAATCTAATAAAGAGGGTGCTACTGCATTAGGTGAGGCATTTGCTGCAACACTTAAAGCTGCTAACATCTCTGAAGTAGTATTTGATCGTAATGGTTACCAATATCACGGTGTTATCGCTGCATTTGGTGATTCTCTTCGTGCAAACGAAATTAAGTTTTAGGGGATATGATGGAAATTAACAGAGACGATTTTGAAGAATCAATTGTAAATATTGGTCGTGTTACTAAAGTTGTAAAAGGTGGACGTCGTTTTCGTTTTACTGCATTAATTGTAGTTGGTGACAAAAATGGTACTATCGGTTACGGTGTTGGTAAAGCTAAAGAGGTTCCTGATGCTATCCGTAAAGCGGTTGATAATGCATTTAAAAACTTAACTACTGTTAAGATTAAAGGTACAACAATTGCACACGATATTGAGCATAAATATAACGCTTCACGTGTTTTATTAAAACCAGCATCAGAAGGTACAGGTGTTATCTCAGGTGGTGCTATGCGTCCAGTTCTTGAGCTTGCAGGTGTACAAGATATTCTTACTAAGAGTATCGGTTCAAACAACCCAGGTACAGTTGTTCGTGCAACGGTTGAAGCGCTTAGCAGATTAAAAGGATAGATGATGGGTATTGAAAATTTAACGCCTGCTGAAGGTTCTACTGCAAATCGTAAACGCGTTGGACGTGGACAAGGTTCTGGTACTGGTAAGACTGCTGCTCGTGGTCAAAAAGGTCAGAAATCTCGTTCAGGTTACAAAAGAAAAAGAAACTTTGAGGGTGGTCAACAACCACTTGCAAAACGTATGCCTAAAATTGGATTTACTTCTCATTTAGTAAAACCATATGTAATCAACGTTGGTAAAATCAAAGCTGTTGCTGAATTATCAGAAATTACTATGGAAACTATCCGTAGTGTTCATAAAATTGGTTCATCAGTGACAAAAGTTAAACTAGTGGGTGCATCTGCAAAAGATTTAGCATCTAAAATTAAAGACGAAAACGTTACTACTACAGGTAACTAATTGTGAACAAAAATCTAGTTAATAAGATTCTTATTACTATTGGGTTTTTGTTTCTCTACCGCTTACTGGCATATGTGCCAGTACCTGGTGTAGATACTGCTGTTATCGCTTCATTCTTCGACTCACATCAATCAGATGCTCTTGGATTATTTAATATGTTCAGTGGAAACGCTGTTGAGAGATTATCTATTATTTCCCTTGGAATTATGCCTTATATCACCGCTTCAATTATTATGGAACTTCTAGCTGCAACCTTTGCACCTTTAGGTCAGATGAAAAAAGAGCGTGATGGTATGGTTAAGTATATGCAAATTATTCGTTATGCGACTATTGTTATTACTATTATTCAAGCGATAGGTGTGAGTGTTGGATTGCAAAGTTTAACAGGACCTAATGGTAATAGTGCCATACTCGCTGACCATAATACATTTATAGTACTTTCTGCTGTTTCGATGCTTGCAGGAACGATGCTTCTTATGTGGATTGGTGAGCAGATAACTCAGAGTGGTATAGGTAATGGTATTTCATTAATTATCTTTGCTGGTATCGTTTCTGCTATTCCTAGTGCTATTGGTCAAACAGTAACAATGGTTAATAGTGGAGCTATGAGCTTTATCACTGTCTTAGCAATTCTTGCTTTAATTTTGGGAACTGTAGCTATTATTATCTATGTTGAACTTGGTGAACGTCGTATTCCTATTACATATGCTAAAAAGACTATGATGCAAAACCAAAACAAACGTGTAATGAACTACATCCCTATTAAAGTAAACCTTGCTGGTGTTATTCCAGTTATTTTTGCTAGTGCAATATTAATGTTTCCTATGACAGTTTTATCTAGTAGTACAAATCCTACTATTCAGGCAATAGCTGATCTATTAAATCCAAATAGTTACTTTTTTAACTTTTTGACTTTTATGTTTGTTGTTTTCTTTGCATTCTTTTATGCTTCGATCACATTTAATGCAAAAGATATTTCAGATAATTTAAAAAAGCAGGGTGGATTTATTCCAGGTATCCGTTTAGGTGACGCTACGAAAGAGTTTTTAAATGAAACTGCTAGTAGATTAACTTTCACAGGTGCTTTATATCTTGGTCTTGTTGCAACTTTACCATTTATGATTATCAAGGGGATGGGTGTTCCATTCTTTTTTGGTGGTACAGCGGTTCTTATCGTTGTTCAAGTTGCACTTGATACTATGAGAAAAATAGAGGCTCAGATATATATGAGCAAATATGAAACACTAAGCGCGGTTGGTCTATAAAATGGCCATCGCCCTTAGAAAACCTAACGAAATTGAAAAATTAAGAGCTGCCAACAAAATTGTTGGCGGTGCGTTAGAACTCCTTCGTGCAAACACAAAAGTTGGAATCTCTTTAAAAGAGCTTGATGCTATGGCTGAAGATTATATTATAGGTCAAGGTGCTAGACCATCTTTCAAGGGTCTTTATGGCTTTCCAACTGCTGTTTGTACATCTCTCAACAATGTTATCATTCACGGTATTCCAACTGATTATAAACTACAAGAGGGTGATGTTATCGGTTACGATATCGGAACTGAACTTGATGGTTGGTTTGGTGATGGCGCGATTACAGTTCCTGTTGGAACTATAACTGAAGAAGATGAGGCATTGATAGCTTGTGCAAAAGATACTCTGTATTATGCAATAGGTGAGATAAAAGTTGGTATGAGATTTAAAGAGCTTTCTTCATTGATAGAGCAGTTTATTATATCTAAAGGGTTCGTTCCACTCTCTGATTTCTGTGGACATGGGATTGGTAAGAAACCTCATGAAGAACCCGAAATACCAAACTATTTAGAGGGTAAAAATCCTAAGGCTGGTCCAAAGATTAAAAACGGAATGGTTTTTTGTCTTGAGCCTATGATATGCCAAAAGGATTCACAACCAATTATTTTAGAAAATAAGTGGGATGTTGTTAGTGCCGATAGATTAAACGGTTCACACTATGAGCATACTGTTGCAATTATCAACGGTAAAGCTGAAATATTATCTCTTGCTTAAGAGACAAAAGGATTTATAATGGCTAAAGCTGACGTTATAGAAGTTGACGGCAAGATTATTGAAGCATTACCAAATGCAACTTTTCGTGTTGAATTAGAGAATGGACATATTATTTTATGTCACATTGCTGGAAAAATGAGAATGCACTATATTAAAATTCTTCCAGGTGATAAAGTTAAACTTGAACTAACTCCATATAGTCTTGATAAGGGACGTATCACTTATCGTTACAAATAGAGAGAGGATCTTTTCCTCTTTCACACCCTCCTCTTTATAAAAAAAATATCTTTATTTTGCTATTATTGTTGGATAGTTAATAACAGGATCTGCTATGTTACACTCTCTCTTTTTTCGTATGCGTTTTGTGCATTATGTTGGTATTGTATTATTAGTACTAAATGGTACATTTTTTACTGATAATATTATAGGTCAAGTAGTTCAGTATGTAATAGCCTTAGTTATTTTAGGACACGATTTAGATGAAAAATTTAATGGTGTTGATATGACAAACTCTTTGGTAACTCAATTAAAAAATTTAGAACAGGGTGAAAAAGTAATTTTAAATAATAATTTTAATTCTGAATTAGCTGAAGCTGCAAAAAGTGTAAATAGGTTTCAAGAAATTTTTCTAAAAGCTCACGATAGAGAGGAGCAATCTGCTCAAGTTCTTTATACTGTTACAGAGATAGATAAAAATTTTGTTACTACAGACAAAATTATGAATCAAGAGAAAGAGATATTAGCTAAAATTGTTACAATGGGTGAGGAGCTTAAAGTTGTATTGGGTTCAGATCTTATTGATGCTTCAAATTCAAGAGATAATATTGTTGCAGTGAGTGGAGTATTAAATGAAATTAAAGATGAAATTTCAGATATTGTAAATAAATTACAGGAAGCTTCCAATTCTCAAAATATTCTTGCAGATGATTTGACAAGAGTATCAAATGATACAAAGCAGGTAAAAGAGGTTATTAGTGTTATATCTGATATTGCCGATCAAACTAACTTACTTGCTTTAAATGCTGCTATTGAGGCTGCTCGTGCTGGTGAACATGGTAGAGGATTTGCTGTTGTTGCTGATGAAGTGAGAAAACTTGCAGAGAACACTCAAAAATCACTTACAGAGATAAATGCAACTATTAATGTGGTGAGTCAATCTATCAGTGATACAAGTGAACAGATGAATAATAGCTCAAAATCTATAGAGGTTTTAGCAACAGTTTCTATGGAAGCATCATCGAGAATAGATAGTGTGACAGAATCTATAAAAGAGAGTGTAAATCTTTCAGAAGCTACAATAAAAAGTTATACGACAAATGCTTTAAAATCAGAAAATATTATTACTGATATCTCTACTGTTAATAATTTATCTAAAGAGAGTTATGAAAGTTTGGATATTATTAGGACAAATGTTGACAGATTAAGTCATCTTGTTTAATAGGGCTTTTTGTAAGCTCTATTAAAATGTTTTTGTATTTCTAAACTTTTACTTTCCCTAGTAATTTCTACTGAATAGTTACTATTTTTTACAATCTTTCTAAATAGGCTCTTATCGTTTTTTTCTCTTTTGTTTGTACTCTTACAGGCTGAAATTTATATGTTTTATAGCCTGCTTTTCTTATTTCAATAGAGTGAGCAGTATTAGAAGAGAGAGGAAGTATTAATTTTGTTTTTCCTACAAATTTTCCATTGAGATACACTTTGTCATTATTTACATTACTTCTAACTGTTAAATAACCTACTTCCATACTCTCTTTTTGCATATTCTCTTTCTTTTTTTTAGCTAAAAGTTTATTGATGACATCTAAAGATTTTATAGCATTTTTATTGTTCTGTTTTGCAGCGAGTTTATAATAATTAATAGCAACCTTTAAATCTTTTTTTACA
>JAYEGK010000063.1:0-4396 GCA_034716265.1 Campylobacterota bacterium | reverse complement strand
AATAAAACTATTATTATAGCTACCCATGACCCTCTCTTTTTCAGTTTAGATATTGTCGATAGAGAGATAGAGATAGGAAGTGGGAAAGTAGTTATATGATATTAAACCCTGAAGTTTTAGCTATTATAATCTTAAACACTCTCTTTCTCTTTTTTACAACTATCGCATCTTTTCTATCTATAAAAATATTTTTAAGATGGGATAGCGATGCAACAACGAAACTCCAATACTCTTTAGAAAAACAGAGTTTCTTAACAGCAACTATCATCAAATATATCTTTATCATAAAGATACCCCTCGTTCTCTTCTTTATCTTTACACTTGATAAAATATCGTTAACTCTTCCTGGTGCTATGTGTGGTGCTGGTGTTGTTGATGCTACCGAGTATGGAAACTATCTTCTTTTGTTAAAGATTATCAATCTTTATATCTTTGCATACTGGATTTTTCTTCACAATGAGGATACTAAAGAGGAAACACAACCCTACACAAAAGTAAAGTTTGGTTTTTTTATCCTAGCTTCTCTCTTTTTTATAGTGGAGTTAATTCTTGAGATAGTGATGTTTAGTGCGATAGATTCTAAAACAATCGTTGATTGCTGTGGAACAATATACTCCAACTCTTCAGGTAGCTATATATCTGCTATTTTCGATTTAAATAATGCTCTACTTTTAACTTTTTTTTATGGAAACTATCTACTTATGATAGGATTTTACTCTCTTAAACAAAAATATCTTTTTGCTTTTAGCAATCTATTTTTTATTATTATTGCACTGATAATTTTAGTGATGTTTTTTGGAACATATATCTATGAACAGCCATCCCACCACTGTCCATTCTGTTTTTTACAAAATGATTATTATTATGTAGGGTATCTTATCTATACTCTTCTCTTTATAGGAACATTTTATGGATTGGTGGCAGGATTTCTACCTAGCGATGAAAGAGTAAGAGAAGATAACTATAAAATCTCTCTTCTCTTTAACACTCTCTATCTTCTGCTTCTTAGCCTCTACCCTATTGTTTTTTATATTAACAATGGGGTTTGGCTATCTAGTCTCTTTTAGTAGTTCGACGTTTTTTCTTTGTCGCTGTTACCTGTTTTCTTGTTTGTGGTACTCCACTTGTATTTGTGTTATACTTTCTCTCTTTTTTACCACTACTTCGTTTATGCTCCGCTTTGAGTTTTACCTCATCTTTATCTTTACGTCTTATCTTAGGATCTGGTTCAAATCCCTCTACTGTTTCTTGAGGTATCTTTTGCCCTATTAAACGCTCAACATCTCGAATATCATACTTCTCATAGATATCTATCAATGTTATCGCTTCTCCATTTCGCCCTGCTCTGCCTGTTCTACCAACACGATGTACATAATCCTCTGGAATAGATGGAAGTTCATAGTTAATAACATAAGGGAGATGTTCAATATCTAGTCCACGTGAAGCAATATCTGTTGCTACTAAAACTTTAAAATGACCCTCTTTAAATTGAGTCAATGTTTTAAGTCTATTTGCTTTTGTTTTATCTCCGTGGATTATTCCACATTTAAGACCATCTTTTTTAAGCTCTATTACCAACTCATCAGCACTTTTTTTTGTCTTTGTAAATACTAACACCTGAGGAAAATTTCTTGAACCTATTAGGTAGGCTAAAAGTCCCGCTTTTCTATCAGTATCTACTAAATAAGCAACTTGATTTATCCTATCTACCGTTGTATTTTTCTTTGCTGTTTCTATAAATGCTGGTTTATTTAAGATAAGCTTAGAAAGTTTTCTTACTTTGTCACTAAATGTAGCTGAAAAAAGAAGTGTTTGATGACGACGTGGTAAAAGTGGATGGATTTTTCTTATATCTTTTGTAAAACCCATATCTAACATTCT
Organism: Campylobacterota bacterium; assembly: GCA_034716265.1. GTDB lineage: Bacteria > Campylobacterota > Campylobacteria > Campylobacterales > Sulfurimonadaceae > Sulfurimonas. The sequence continues at coordinate 2,515 of JAYEGK010000063.1, read as the reverse complement.
ATCCGCTTCATCTAAAATAAAAGTTTCCACTTTTGTTAAAGATAAACCACTTTCAGTATGCTCCATCAAACGCCCAGGTGTAGCGATAACAATATCAACACCCTCTTTGAGCTTCTGCTTTTGCTTCTCTAAATCTTTTCCACCTACAAGTATCATCACTTTAATATTCATATTTTTAGCATATGCTGAGATATCTTCATATATCTGTATACTTAACTCTCGTGTAGGGGAGAGGATAACAGCTCTTACATCTCTATCTTCAGTAGGTTTACGTAAACGTTGTAGAAGTGGTAAACCAAATGCAGCTGTTTTTCCTGTTCCTGTTTGTGCAGTTGCAAATATATCACTCTTAGCCAAAACTAAAGGGATAGCACGTTGTTGGATTAATGTTGGGTTTTCATACCCTAACTCTCGTATCGCACTTAGTAGTGGCTTGATGAGTCCTAGTTTTTCAAATGACATAAATAAACAACCTTATAAAATATATGGGGAATTTTAGCATATTATTTAAGATATAAGTTTTATGGAGCTATAATCTATTAAAATCCGATTAACAAGAGATAGTGATGCTCAGAAAAGCCCTCAAAAAAACAACTAAAAGTGAAAAACTAAAATCCTTCATAACAAAATATAAAATTCCTTCAGAATATCTCTCTCCAAATAGAAAAATGGTATCTCGTGCTGTTTTTATAGGTCTTTTAATAGCATTTATTCCTATGCCTATGCAGATGGCACTTGTTATCGCTATGATGAGTATTTTTAGGTTTAATGTTCCCATAGCTCTTGCTATGTGTTGGTTGAGTAATCCTTGTACTATGCCTGTTATGTATTATGCTGAATATATGACTGGTTCATTCATTTTAGGAAGTGAGATAGCCCCTGTTGAGATGACGGTGGAGTGGTTTAGTGAAAATATTGATAATATTTTTATACCTCTTTATACAGGTGCATTTCTCTTTTCAACTACATTTTCATCTCTTGGATATTGGGCAGTAAACCATTTTTGGAAAGGTTCTGTACATAAAGATAGAGCTTTACATCGCAAAGAGAGAGGTTAACTCCTCTTCTCTAACCATTTTTAAGAGTTCTTAAGGCTTCCTCTTCATTATCTGTTCTCATTAAAGATTCACCCACTAAAAAAGCATCGACACCCGCTTTACTCAGATCTTCTAACTGTCCATGTTCATAGATTCCACTCTCAGCAACAATAACTTTACCATTTGGAATCAATGGAATAAGGTCATAACATAGATTCATATCCATCTCAAAAGTTTGTAGATTTCTATGGTTTATACCTATAATATCACTCCCTGCATAGATAGCTTTTGTTAAATCTTTTTTATCGTGAACTTCCACCAAGGCTTCCATACCGAGATGTCTTGTATAACCTAAAAGCTCTTTTAGCTCTCCCTTACTTAAAGCGGTAGCGATAAGAAGAATAAAATCTGCACCATGAACTAATGCTTCTAATATCTGATATTTTGAAACTATAAAATCTTTTCTTAAAAGAGGAATCCCTACATAACGTCTTATCCCACTTAAATAATCTAAGGAACCTTGAAAAAAATGTGGTTCAGTTAAGATAGAGATAGCACTTGCTCCCCCTCTTTCATAAGCTTGTGCTATCTCTAAGGGTTCAAAATTTCCACGAATAACACCCTTAGATGGAGAAGCTTTTTTCACCTCTGATATGATCCTATATGGATCCTCCTCTGTTGCTCTTAAGTATGGAAAAACATCACGAGGTGCTCTTGCATTATAAGCTAATGAACGCCCTAACCAATCAAGTGAAAACTCTTTTTCTCTTTTGATTACATCCTCTTTTGTCTTTTTTATAATATCATCTAAAATCATATTTTTTTCCTTTAATTTTTTAAACATTTATCGATAGAGTTGATATGAAAAATAACCTCTTCATTATCACTCTCATCAAGTTTAATTACTTGATTCATAATTTTTTTTGCATCTTTACAGTTACCCTGTTTATAATAACCCCATGCTAAAGAATCAAGGTAAAAGGCTGAGTTTGGTTCAATCTTTAATGCACTTTTAACATACTCTATCCCTCTACTAATATCTAAATTATGATCTATCAATAGATACCCTAAATAGTTTAGATAGAGAGGGTTTTTATCTTTATCTATCACTCTAATCAATTTTTTTACAATATTTTCTAATATCTCTTCGCTATTTTTATCTTTTGCACTCTCATATTGATAGATAGCACTCTGACCTAAATAGTCAATATTACCTGTTTTTATATAGATCTCATTTGCTAAAACATAAGCTTTTTTATAGTTTTGAGTCGTAGTATAGAGTTGTAGTAAAACTTTATCATCACTTTTTGAACTCTCTAAAAAATTCTCTAGTTTGAGATACTCTTTTTGGTAAGAGTATATCTGAATAATTTTTTTAGCAATCTTTTCATCTTTAAAGTTTTCATAAAGTCGTAAATAGATAGATAAAATTCCCTCTAAATCTTTTGTATCACTATAAAAATTTGCCAACCTTCTAC
>JAYEGK010000062.1:3335-4426 GCA_034716265.1 Campylobacterota bacterium | reverse complement strand
CTTCTCCCCAACATAAAAGAGTTTTTGCAGTTGTTTTTTCAAACTCTTGAGTAAAATCCTCATCGACCACATTTTTAAATGTTTGATACATCGGTTCACTTAAAGTTTTAGCATCTTCAGCCACAAACATTGCACGTAGTTTTTCAGAACCAAAAAGTTTAATAGCTTTAAAAAGTGCTATCTTTGCACTTACTTTTAATGGTTTTTGTATATAGATACCTGCACTACTTAAAAGCACTAAAACTTTTGGTTCAAGGAGTATTGCTACTTTTCCACCAAAAGAGTGACCAACTATAATATCTTTAGATGCATTTATATGAATCATCAAAAGCTCAACTATTCTTGTATAGTCTGATGTTTGTAGTGCTGTATTACATGTACTATTTCCAAATCCCGGAAGATCTATGTAGATATGACGAAAACCTTTCATATATTGAGAGAATGATGTTTTCATCAACTCTTTATTACTTCCCCAACCGTGTAAAACAATTAAGTCTACCTCCTCTTTAGGATTAATTATTTCATAACTTATATCGAGTGTGTATTTATTGTATTGTATAGACTTAATCGCCATTATTTACCTTTTGCTGATGAGATTGAATGTATATAATTATAGGATACTTTAATCTTTTTTACAATAGGAAGAGAACGACAGATAGATTTTATCGACTCTGAAAAATCTTCAAACAGATAATTTGCCATCGAACCAGGGATAGGATTTATCTCATTTAAGAACACTTCACCATCAATAACAAAAAAATCACAACGGATCAATGCACCCTCAAAAAGATTTGTATATACTTTTTCAAATATTTGCTTTAGCTTTGCTTCTAACTCAGGAGTAATATCTGCTTTACTCACCTGTTCACTGCGAGAAAAATCCATATATTTTTTTTCAAAATCTAAAAATTCATTTTTCTTTGGTTCCTCTATTATCGAAAAGTGTATCTTTCCATCAGCAAAATAACCAGCAACATTGTACTCTTTAACACCCTCTATAAATGGTTCAACTATCAAAGAGTTATCATATTCAAAAGCGCTATCAAGTGCATAATCTAACTCACTCTCATCTCTTACTATACTCACCCCTA
>JAYEGK010000062.1:0-3310 GCA_034716265.1 Campylobacterota bacterium | reverse complement strand
GTTCATTAGATGTTAAAATCTCATAATCAACACTTTTAATATTTTTAGCTTCACATAGATATTTTGTATAACGCTTATCATAAGAAAAAACACTGGCATCGATACGAGGTCCAATATATTCAATATTGAAAAAATCAAAAAGAGCTGCTACGGAACCATCTTCACCATCACCACCATGAATAAGATTTAAAACTGTATTTTTATGCTCTGTCGAACCAAAAATCCCCTTTTGAGTAAACATACGATTAGTAATAGCAACTTGAGGCATCTTTTTATACTCATCTTTACTAAAAGTTGTTGCTTTCATTTTTAAAGGGTCTATAAGATAAAAAATATGATTTTCATCACAGAAAATAAAACTCAAATCAAAGCTTGAAAGTTTATCCTTAACAGTTATAGCACTTACAATACTAATTTCATGTTCAAAACTAGCACCACCAAATAATATAGTTAATCTCAATATATTTCCTTATTCTCGTGTTTAAAAGATATGCATTATAGCATTTTTAACTTACTTCAATAACTCCAGCAACTCATCACCGCTAAACTTAACATCTTCTTGCTGTTTATCTCCATCATAAATCCCATCCTGAAGTGCCTGTTTCCTCTTTTGCATCTCTAATATTTTCTGTTCTATCGTATTTTCAACGATAAGTTTATAAACAAAAACTGCTTTTTTCTGTCCTATTCTGTATGCTCTATCTGTCGCTTGATTCTCTACTGCTGGATTCCACCATGGATCATAATGAATTACTGTATCCGCTTCAACAAGATTAAGTCCAACACCACCAGCTTTTAAGGAGATAAGAAATATATCTGCTTCCCCTTTTGTAAACTTCTCTATCGCACCCTCTCTATCTTTTGTTGAACCTGTTAATTTTGTATATTTGATATCTCTTTGCTTAATCTTCTCTTCGATAATAGCTAACATAGTAGTAAACTGTGAAAAAACCAATATTTTTCTACCCTCCTCTAAAAGCTCTGCTATGAGATCTAAAAAGAGTTCCAATTTTGCTGAATCGTGAACTTTCTTCGCTTCATCAATAGATAATAAACTAGGGTCACAACAGACTTGACGCAGTTTTAAAAGTGCATCTAATATCGTTATATGAGAAGAGCCTAAACCTTTATTTGAAACAGCTTCACGAACTTTTTTCTCCATAGTTACTCTTATAGATTCATAAAGTTTTGATTGTTTATCCTCAAATTGAGTATATTTTATTATCTCTGTCTTAGCAGGAAGCTCATGAGCTACCTTCTCTTTAGTACGTCGAATCATAAAGGGTTTTACACGTTTATTTAAAAGGTTCTGTTTTTGGAAATCTTTATCTTTTTCTATCGGTAGTTGATAATATTTTTTAAAAAAGCTCAAAGTATCTAAAAATCCTGGCATTAAAAAAGAGTATATACTCCACAACTCTCCCAAATGGTTCTCAATAGGTGTACCACTCAGAGCGAGTCTATGTTCACTTTTTAAAGTTTTGATAGCTATCGTCATCTTCGTTTTTGGATTTTTAATCTTTTGTGCTTCATCTAAAATAATATAGAAAAATTTATACTCATCAAATATCTCTTTATCTCTTACTATAAGAGGGTATGTTGTCAGTAAAATGTCATTATTTTGAATATCTTTAAATCTTTGCGCTCTATCTGTACCATGGAGTGAAAGTACCGATAAATTAGGAGTAAACTTTTTGACCTCATTTTTCCAGTTAGCTATTAAAGATGTTGGCATCACTATAAGAGATGGTCCTGTCAATTTTCCATCCTCTTTTAGTTTTGAGAGATGTGCTAGAGTTTGGATAGTTTTTCCTAAACCCATATCATCAGCTAAAATACCACCAAAATTAAACTCAAATAAAAACTGTAACCAATTTAATCCATCCTGCTGATAATCTCTTAAACTTGCATTGAGAACTTTTGAAGGCTCTACTTTTGTAATACCTTTAAAGTTCTTTAGTTTTTTAGAAAACTCTAAAATATCTTTACTTCCTCTCCACTGAATATCCTCATCTGTAAAATCTATAAGATGTGCATCAAATGCTGAAACCTTGATATTCCCTTTTTTATCCTGTTTATCCAAAAGTTCAATAATTGTTTTTATAATAGGCTTCATCTGTTTTGTTGGAACCTCTACAAAATGATTTTCACTCACCTCAATATTGATAGATTGTGGCATATTTTCAAAATCATCAAACTCCTCAACGATACTCACGACTAAAGGTGCAATAGGCTGGGATACTCCATTAAACTCAAAATTAAAAGAGAGGTTGAACCATCCATTTTTATCTTCACTATCTACTACAATAGTAGAATCTGTTTCAAACTTAAGTGCAAACTCCTCATCATACTCAACAATCCATCCCTCTTTTTCAAGTTCTAAAATATCTGAATGTAAAAACTTTTTCCAAACTTTAAGTTGTCCCTGTTTATTATATTCTGTTAGTTGTACTGTTATATTTTCATCTAAGATAGAAACATTAAATCCATACTCTTCAATAGTTCTTTTAACTCTATTTTCAAACTCTAAATCTCTTTTTAACTCTATTTTTGAGTTATCTTTATAAAAAAAGTTTATCTCATTTTGAGGTTCATATTTAATAGTATAATCATCATATTTAAAATCTACAATAAATGAATTAAAATTTTTTTCATTTTCATTTTTTATATATTTAAGTGCTATCTTTGCCCTAGGTTTTATATCTAGTTGGATAGTTTTAATAGCTTTTGGTGTTTTTAGTTCAATATTTGGAACCTGTTTTCCAATAGATGTATAAACATATCCTATATCTTTTTTAGCTACTTTTGGTGCATCTAAAAGTTGTTTATAAAGTTTGTTATCGATATCCATCTCATAAACAATATTTTCAAGTGTATCTATAATGATTAAAGGGTTAGAATCTACAATCTTATATATTTTGGTGTCAAGAGTTGGTTTTAAACTATACACCCCTTTATGAAGTTTAAACTCAAACTCTGATCTAAAAACCTCTTTACTAAAAGTTAAAGGATATTTATTATTATCAAAAAAACATCTCCTAGTTTTTATCATCTCTTTTATTAAGATAGCACCTATTTTTCCAGATAGTTTTGCATCTTTATTTCGATAGTGACTATCTCCAAAAATAGTTGAAGATATCGCAATAATCTCAAGATCATCACTACTTTTTATCTCTTGATGGGAGTGTTGGTTAAGGACTTTATTTCTATCTAAATGGGAACCTTGACTAATCGAACCATTTTTTAATATTTTTGATTTAAAAAATTGTAACTCATCTTTAGTAGAGTAACCCCCAGAATTGAAAAGTCT
>JAYEGK010000061.1:0-4458 GCA_034716265.1 Campylobacterota bacterium | reverse complement strand
TTTGAAAAAATTTTATCTTTTTTTAAATCATTAGAAAAGTTTGATGAAAAAGATTTTATTAGTAATACTTATAAGAATATAATTGAATCTATTTTTGGAAATTTAACACAAATTTCTTCTAATTTTACTATTTCAAAAACTAATGATAAAATTTTAAAATATAGTGAAGGAGTTTTAGAAGTTGAAGTTTTAAATAAAAAGACGACAGCAGAAAGTAATGTTTTTGTAGAAACTCCTCTTATATTAGAGTTTAAACATTTTATGAATAGAGATAAAGGAAAAACACCATATCATATAGAGTCTTTACTAAAAATTCTTGATAAAGATTATTCATTTACAGATAGTGAACAAGATGAATTTATTAAATCCTTTGTAGAAAAATCGAAAGCTATTATTAATGGAGATATTGAAAATAGTGGTGATAGTTTTATTTTTAAAACAGATACTCAAGATTTTAGTATTATAAATGCTTCATCGGGAATAAAAAGCATAGGATTACTTCAATACCTAGTAACAAATAAAGCACTTAAAAAAGGTTCAACTCTCTATTGGGAAGAACCAGAGGTACATCTTCACCCTACTTGGCAACTGAAAATGGTAAATCTATTTATAGAACTTATGAATGCAGGTGTAAAAATAGTCTTTTCAACTCATAGTCCCTTTATGGCTGATTATCTCAATGCTAAAGCAAAAAGAGATAAATTCACAGAAAGAGTTTCTTTTAATCTTTTAAGTGAAAAAGAGGGTGTCGTAGATAATACTATTTTGAATGATGATAATTGGGATCAATTACAAGATGAATTATTAGGTTCTTTAGAGGATATTATGTGGCAATACCTGTAAAAAGAATTAAAGAGGGGTGTTGTGATAATGATTTAAGTGAATTTACTGTTATTGATGGTGATGCACTTGATGCAATCGGTTCTACTTGTGATAAGATAATTGAATGTTCGGATAAGTATATTTTAGTAGAAGAGAAAAGTATTATTTTTGCTTTTTTTGATAATTGTTGCAGAGATATTGGAATTAATCTTGATAGTAGTTATAAATATAGAGATAATCATTTAGAATATATCAATATTACTAAAATTATTGAGGAAGTGATTAACCCTATGGATATTAATATTAAAAAAAGAATTTTTTCTGAAACAGTTAGCGATATGTTGATAACATCTTCTAAAAAAGTAAGTAATACAACACATATTTTAGCAACAGCATTTGATAATAGTAAAACAGCAGATATGAAAATATTTTATCTGTATTGTAGGAGTGGAAATCCTATTGATAGAATTATTCATACATTACTATCAAGAAATAGAAAAAATCCTTTTATAGAATGTCAATGTTTGAAAAATAGATTAGAACAAATATGTTAATAAGTTTAAATAAAGGTAGAAAATGAACTCACTTAGCATATTCGGAACAAGTAGCGATGCTGGTAAATCAACACTTGCCTTTGCCATAACCTATCTTTTACACCATAGAGGAATAAAAGTAGCCCCCTTTAAAGCTCAAAATGTATCTAACAACTCTCAAGTGACAGATGAGGGAGGAGAGATAGCGATACCTCAATATTTTGCAGCACAAGCGATAGGAGTGAAAACCTCTCCAGATATGAACCCTATTTTATTAAAATCGGGTGGAAAAGCTCAATCTCATATCATTGTCAATGGTAAAAGTGTTGGAGATAAAGATGTTTGGGACTATTATCGTGATATTCAAAATCTAAAACCTCATGTCAAAAAAGCATTTTTAGCACTTAAATCAAAATATGATGTGATAGTAGCAGAGGGAGCAGGAAGTCCAGTAGAGTTAAATCTTATGGATAAAGATCTCTCAAACATCTATATAGCAGATGAGTTCAACACAAAAATCATTTTAGTAGCAGATATAGAGCGAGGAGGAGTTTTTGCTTCTATATATGGTGTTTATAATCTGCTTCCTAAAAAATTAAGAAAAAATGTTATAGGGGTGATTGTCAATAAATTTCGAGGAGAGCTTACTCTTTTTGATAAAGGTGTAAAGATTATTGAAAATGAGTTTAATATCCCTGTTTTAGGTGTTGTCCCTTTTCGCCCATTTAACCTTGGGTTTGAAGATTCCCAATCTATTATGAACTATATACAAGATACGAGAGCATCTATTATAAAAGTAGGAGTGATTAAACTTCCCCATATTAGTAACTTTACAGATTTTGAACCACTTGTTGTAGATAAAGAGATAGAACTTCTTTTTATTTCGAATGTAAGTGAACTGAGTAGTTGTGATATCATCATCATTCCTGGAACTAAAAGAGTTGTTGAGGATCTAAAGTGGTTACAGGAGAGAGGTTTTCAAAAAATACTAGAAGATAAAAAAACAAAAGTTATAGCTATATGTGGTGGTTACGAGATGATGTTTGAGAAAATCTTAGATCCACTCAATATAGAGTCACAACATAAAGAGATAGCGGGATTTAGCCGTTTTAAAGGGGATGTAGTTTTTCAAAAGGAGAAGATAGTGCAAAAAGGGTGTTATAACCTTTTTGGAACGATGGTAGATGGCTATGAGATCCATAATGGCACTACAAAAAAAAGGGCAAAAAAGAGAAAAAATATCTATGGAACTTTTGTTCATGGTCTCTTTGATAGTGATCTATTACGATACCATATATTTTCAGAACTAAATGAAGATTATAGGGGTTATAACTTTAAAGAGTTTAAAAAAGAGGCTATTAAAGGTTTTACGAAGCATATAGAAGAGTATGTAGATATTAACTTTATAGAAAAAAGTTTATGATATAATTACAACAATCAAGCGAGAAGAGGGCATCAGCCCACTCTCTTAATATAATCGTTCGGCTAAAACAATTATAATAATGATTATTGTAAGAACAAAGTTCAAAGAAGCTCCTTATAGGGGTTTCCCACCTATCCCATTTACATCACTCCGATACCCTATTTAAGCGAGAAACTACCTCTTATATCATAAATAAAATTATACTATAAAAAACAGGAAACAGATTGATAAATATTCTAACAGCTATTTTAGCTTATCTCATAGATAGATTTTTTGGTGAATTTAGCTTTATAAAACATCCTATTATCTATATAGGGGAGATGATAACTTTTTTTGAGGAGAGATTTTATAAAGATAGTATAGTTCGAGGATTTTTTTTAACCCTTTTTATCTTAATAGTTGTCTCAATTTTTTCAATATCTATCTACGAATATCTAAAACTCCTCTCAACATCTCTCAATATTTTTATAACTTCGATTATCGCCTCTATATTTATAGCGCATAAGATGCTTCGTGATGCTGTACAGGGTGTTTTAGATGCTGAGGATAAACATCAAGCTATATCGATGTTAGTAAGTCGTGATACAGAAGATATGAGTGATAGCGATATATATAAAGCCTCCATAGAAACCTATGCTGAAAACCTTAGTGATGGTGTTATTGCTCCTCTATTTTATCTCTTACTCTTCAATCTTCCAGGAATTATTATCTATAAAGCTATCAATACGATGGACTCAATGGTTGGATACAGAACTCCAAAATATGAGAACTATGGAAAAGTAGCAGCAAAGTTAGATGATATAGCCAATTTTATTCCATCACGAATAACAGCTATACTTATAATGTTTTTAGCAGGGAAAAAAGATATTTTGAATTTTTATAAAGATGGTAATAAACATGAAAGTCCAAATGCTGGACACCCTATAACAGCGATGGCTCTTGTTTTAGGAGTGAAGTTAGGAGGGGACACCTCCTACTTTGGAAAGATAAAAAAGAAACCTTTTTTTGGTAGAGGGAGAGAGTTTATTACAAAAGGCGATGTTGAGAGATGTTTGAAAAAGTTTTGAAGAAAAATAGATATTGGAACACTAATTGCTCCATACAAGAGTAAGAACACTTAAATCTTAAATCTAAGAGGTTCAGTTTTGTAAGTAGTTATTTACTAGCTATTTGGTAAAATTGCACACTTTGGTTAAAGAAATATTTTTAAGTGCCGATGTTAGTCTAAATTTAAAGGATGAAAAATGAAAAAAGTTAGTTTTATTTTAGCTGGTTTAGTTTCACTGATGCTAGTAGGTTGTGGTGGGAGTGAAGGAAGTGTTGCAAGTGCTGATAGTATGGATGATGTAGATAATACTCCATCTAACACTGTTACTGAATATAATGTAAATAGTGCAAACAATGCAGCTTTACAAGATGGACTACCTTCGATTCCAGATATTCCTAACGAATAGTCAAACGTTGGAAATAGGTGTATAGTGTTTAGAATGAAAAATTTCATTCTTGTGTTCTTTTTAATTATTGGCTTAAGTGGTTGTGGAGTTGAAACAGACTCTAGCGCTAAAGCTAAAAACACTAGTGGAGTAGATGGTGGTACTGATGATAACAGTACCGATGATAACAGTAGTGATACTGATAATAATGATGGAACATCAGATTCAACAGATGTCACTCCTATAT
>JAYEGK010000060.1:0-4465 GCA_034716265.1 Campylobacterota bacterium | reverse complement strand
TAAGGTCTCGTGATCTTTCATCTGTGTACATGGATGCCATAGAACATCTAAATCTCTATCTTTAAGTTCTCTATTTGTCATTTTATTACTCCACTGTAAATACTCTAATTTTTTATATGATGATATCATACTAAAGTGCTAGTTTACACTTTATTAATTTAACATCTATTGTTTGTTTTAAGTTTTTTTTCTTTATAATTTGGATATGTTTACATAACTAAGAAGGATAAATTATGATTAAAAAATTATGTATAGCTACTTTAGCATTAACAGTAATGACTACTTCCTCTATGGCTGGTGATTATTGTTCACCAACTCCTTTAACAGAAGTGATTGGTGCAACAAATACACTGAATGATTCAACAGATCTCTCAGCTAGTTTAGTAACAACTTCAGCAGATATATTATCATTATCTAAATCATTAGTATCAGCAGGTTCTACGGCAAATACAGAGTATGTAAGTGCAATGTTACAACTTTCACAAGATATTTTAGATATGGCAGATGAGATCGCTGAGATGGCAGATAGAATTTTAGTAATGGCAGATGATATTGGTGATATGTCAGATAGAATTTTAGAAACACAAAGAATTCAAAGTGCAAATCTTTCTTTAACTCAGAGTAATATTTTAAAAGCACAAGCAAATTTTAACTCTATCCTACATAGATAAAAATAGATAAGAGTTTGTTATGAATAAAAAAAATAAGATACTATCAGTTACCTTGTTATTAAGTTTTATTTTTATAGGTTGTGATGATGTTATTGAAACAACAGCATTAGAACCTACAGCTGTAAGTGAAAATGGAACTGTAGATGAGAATAATGAAAGTGAAGAGACTCAAGAGGGTTCCTCAGTAGTACTACAAAATGATGAAGAGAGTGAAAGTGATACACCAGTTGTAGAGAACAATCAAAATAGTGAAAGTGTTACTACAACACCAGTAGTTACAGATAGTTATCAAGATGTCGAGAGTGACGAAGAGGATAATGCACCTGTTGTAGACAATAATCATCAAGATGTTGAAAGTGATAGAGAGGATGATAGATCTGTTATAGTTATTGATGAAAAAAGAGATGAAAATATACCAGAGAGTGAAAGTGATACACCTGTTGTAGATAATGAACAAGAGAAACAAGATACAGAAACGTGTAGTAGTATGTTACAATCGGAATTAATAGCCTCTACACAATCTTTAAATAACTCATTGGATCTCTCAAGTAGTTTATTAAAAAACTCAGCAGATATATTGAAAATTTCTGAATCTATATTAGAATCGGGAGAGTTAATTCATACATCTTATATTAGAGCGATGCTTCAACTTTCACAAGATATTGGTGATATGGCAAACAATATAGGAGATATGGCAGATAAAATTTTAGTTATGTCTGAAAATATAGGAGATATGGCTGATAGAATAGTAGAGACTCAAAAAGGTATCAATACTAATGTAGCTTTAACTCAAAAAAATATATTACAAGCACAAAATAATTTTAATCAAAAACTTCGTTAATCTACATTTCTACATAAAACTTTATGATTATCAATAGTGTCTGTTGATATATCATAAGGGATATTTTCATAATAGAAGCACTCCTCATAACCATAGTTTTTATTGGAGATATTTTTGTAAAATCCACTAGGAACAGAGATGAAGTTTTCTCCTATCTGCATAGGATTATCTGAGTAATCAACCTCAATATAAACTTCAACCGTTCCATACTCTTGAGCTTTTTCTCTTTCTAAATTTTCAGTATCTACCCATGAGTATCTATTAAGCTCTGAGTGTTGAGGTACTATATTTGCCATGGAGTAAACACTTTTTAAAGAGGATTCTGACCAATCAAAAGAAGCATCACTTGCTAGATGACCTCTATCATAATCTGTTCCAATATAGTCATCGTAGCTACTTCGATATTTTTCTGGGAGTAATCTTTCTTGATAAAAGCTAGGTCTATCCTCTATATTTAATCTCTCTATATTTTGTGCATCTAAACTATAAGAGAGAGATCTTGCACCTTTGAGAGTATAGTCATAACATATCTCATAATATCGCTTATCTATCTTGATATCACATTGAGTAGTTGATGTAACGGAGGGGTGATTTGAACCACAAGAGGAGAGTAGTAATAGTATAGCTGAAGAAAAAACTATACTATATGATTTACTATATAGTAAATATCTATTCACCTTTTTTAAGAATAAGAGTTGTAGATCTCTTAAAGTTAAAATATTTGTTAGCGACCTCTTGTACTTTCTGCGGCGTAACATCTAAAATATCTTTTTCATAAGTTAAGAGAGGTTTTAAATCTCCACGAACTAAATAGCTACCATAAAGGTTAGCAACTGAAGTTGAACTCTCTAGTGAATAGATAAAGTCAGCTTTTGTGTTAATTTTGACTTTTTCAAGTTCCGCTTGCGTAACTTTTGAACTTTTTATACGCTCTATCTCTTTTAAAAGTTCCACTTCAACATCTTTAGCTTTTATATTTGGATTACAAGTAGCTAAAAATATAAAAAGACCAGGATCTTTATTTTCCATATTGTAAGCATATATAGAGTTTACTAACTGTTTTTCATCTACTAGATTTTTATATAGTCTTGAACTTTTTCCAGAGAATAGAATTTCAGAGATAACACTTAATGTTACTTGATCTTTATGAAGATAGTCTGGAATATGAAAAGTGATAGCTAACATCTCCACTTCACTATCTTTATGAACTATAATACGTTTGGCACCATCTTGTTCTGGTTCAACAAACTTAAACTCAGGAATTTGAACTCTATTTTTAATAGAAGCAAACTCTTTTTTAGCTTTTTTAAATACATCTTTTGGTTCAACATCACCAGTAACTATTAAAATAGCATTATTTGGTTGGTAGTATGTTTGATGAAAATCTCTTATATCATCTATTGTCCAAGTTTGAATATCATTCATAAATCCGATGGGTGTCCAATGGTAAGGATGGTAAGTATAAGCATTATTAAACATCGCAAAGTATAAAAATCCTAGTGGAGAGTTCTCTGTTCTCCAACGTCTCTCTTCTGCAACAACATCACGCTCAGGTTGAAACTCATTATCTTTAAGATTAAGATTTTGCATAAGTTCAGCATAGAGTTCTAGCGATTTTCCAAGATTATCTGTATTTGATTTTATATAGTAATGTGTATAGTCAAAACTTGTAGAAGCATTATTTACCCCTCCAATACTTTTAACCTCTTTATCAAATTCACCAGCATCAAGATTTTTAGTAGATTTAAAATTCATATGTTCTAACATATGGGCAATACCTGTTTTACCCATAATCTCATTACGACTTCCAACTTTATAAAAGATATCGGTACTGATAACGTTTGTGTTGTTTTTGAGAGGGATTACAACTATTTGCAATCCATTTTTAAGTGTTTTTGTTTCATATTTTGGTAGTGACGATGATGCCATAAGGGTTCCTAAAATTAATGTTATAGTTATAAAAAACTTCATGACTATTTTCTATCTGCGCCTATCGCTTGAGTTATGTTTGTATACCCATCCGCTTTTAGAAGTTCTATAAGCTCTTTATTTATGTTCATAATCATATCTGGACCATGAAACACAATACCACTTAATATCTGTACTAGAGATGCACCCGCTTTGATACGTTTGTATGCCTCCTCTGCTGAGTCAATCCCACCAACAGAGATAAGAGTAGTTTTTCCATAAAGCTCTTTTGCGATAGCTTCAAATATCTCAAAGCTTTTCTCTTTTAAAACAGCACCACTTAACCCACCAATATTCATAGGTTGCGCTACAAGTGAATAGTCGATTGTCGTATTGGTTGCAATGATACCATCCGCACCTTTTTCAACAGCCATCTTAGTAAGAGCAACAGCATCCTCTTTGGACATATCAGGGGCAATTTTAAGTAAAATAGGCATATCTGTAAGTGCTTTCGCCTCTTTAAAAAGGTTACCTATAAACTCCTCATTTTGTAAATCACGTAAACCTGGAGTGTTTGGTGAAGAGATATTGATAACAAAATAATCACCAAAACCATCAAACATCTTTATAAGATGTGTATAGTCATTAATAGCATCCTCTTCAGAAGTAAGCTTATTTTTTCCAATATTTACACCGATAGGAGTAGTAAATGGGTATCTCTCTTTTAATCGAGAGTGGATTTTAAATGCACCATCATTATTAAATCCCATAGCATTTTGAATAGTCTCCTCCTCTATGTGACGAAACATTCTAGGTTTAGGGTTTCCAGCTTGTGGTTTAGGTGTAATAGTTCCTATCTCTGTATATCCAAAACCTAATATCTGCATACCTCTAATCATCGTAGCATTTTTATCAAATCCAGCACCAAGACCCACAGGATTGTAAAATGTACGTCCAAAGAGTTCCTGTTCTAAAATCTCATCAGTGATAAAGTGAGATTTTAAAAATGGGTTAAACGCAAATTGACACATATTTGGTCCGCGCA
>JAYEGK010000059.1:0-4481 GCA_034716265.1 Campylobacterota bacterium | reverse complement strand
TTATATTGAGTGGCATAGAGATCTCCTATAAACTAGATACACTCAATGAGTCGGTAATCTCTAGCTCTAGGGAACAAGGTATGAGAATCATTGCTCAAATGTCAAAAACGATAGATGATTTTAAAAATTTTTTTAGAGCTGATAAAAACTATGTAACCTGCACAATATCAGATGTTGTCGATCAAGCCTTAAGTATTATAGAACCTACAATAAAAAGTAAAGGTATAATAATTAATCTATATTCTCTAGAAAACAGTAAAATCTACTGTTTAAAAAATGAGTTATCACAAGTTATAGTAAATATATTAGCTAATTCGATGGATGCAATAGTAGAAAATAGGATTGAAAACGGTGAGATAAGTATCAGTATGGAAAACAAAAATAACAATAGCATTATACTTATTGGTGATAATGCTGGGGGTATAAATAGTGATATAATAGAAAAAATTTTTGAGCCATACTTCACAACCAAAGAGGAAAATAGTGGTACTGGTATAGGACTCTATATGTCTAAAATTATTATTGAAAAACATATGAAGGGAAAATTAGAGGTCGAAAACTCGCTCTTAGGTGCATCATTTAAAATATCAATTCCAAACTGATTAAAAATTAAGCAAAAAAAAGTTTAAAATAAAAAAAAATAGGGTAATATGACTCTAATTTAACAAAGGATATCTTTATGGTTGAAACTGAATTTAAATATATTATCGATACTTTCTTTGCACTCTTTTCTATGGTGCTGATAATTTTTATGGTTCCTGGATTTGCTATGCTCGAAGCTGGTCTAGTTCGTACAAAAAATGTTACATCGGTTCTAACAATAAATGTAATGATTTATGCTGTTGCTTCTTTAGCTTTTTTACTTATAGGTTACTCTCTTGCTTTTGGTTCTTGGGAAAATGATAGTATGAGTATCTATGCTGCTTTTCTTTTTCAGATGGCATTTGTTGGTAAAACAGTAAATATTATGAGTGGTGGTGTAAGTGAGAGAGTTCGCATCATCCCCTTAGCAATTTTTGCAGTTCTTATGGGTGGTTTAATCTACCCAACTGTTGTAAATATTAGCTGGGGTGCTGATATGTTAGCAGGAACATTCCTCGACCTAAATATGTATGATTTAGCTGGTTCTACTGTTATTCACTCTACTGGTGGTTGGGCTTTACTTGCTGCTATCATTATTATGGGTTCACGTAAGGGACGTTATGTTAAAGGGAAGATAAGAGTTATTCCCGCTTCAAATATCCCTTTAGTCGTTCTAGGTGCATTTTTACTTTGGATAGGTTGGTTTGGTTTTAATGGTGGTTCTGTCGGTTCTATCTCTTCAGTAGAAAATGCTGATATAGTTGCAAAAACGATTATGAATACAAATACAGCAGGTTTAGCAGGTGCTTTCATAGCAGGTGCATTAATGTACGTTAGATATAAACTTTTTGATATTACTATGATTTTAAATGGAGCTTTAGGTGGTCTTGTTGCTGTTACTGCTGGACCTGATCTCTATGATATATATACTCCTATCTTAATAGGTGCTATTGGTGGAGCATTAGTAGTTATCGCTGTTCCACTTTTTGATAAATTGCAACTAGATGATCCTGTTGGTGCATTATCGGTTCACCTTGTAAATGGTATTTGGGGAACATTAGCAGTAGGGATTTTTGTTGCTGACATCTCTATTCTAGACCAATTAAAAGGTGTCGTAGTTGTTGCTCTATTTGCATTTACAACATCATTTGCAGTTTTATTTACTATAAATAAAGTAGCTAGATTTAGAGCTGATGATGATGCACAACTTGAAGGTATGGATGTTAATGAATGTGGTGTAGAAGCATACCCAGAATTTAAGCGTGCTATTTAGATTAACACTTTCCTAATACAAAGTTTGCTACTATTCTTTTTATGATTAGATATAGTAGCTCTCTTTTTATCTCCATAATATCTCACCTAGTTTTGATATCTCTATTTTCTCTTCTCTATTTAAATATGCCTCAAAAAAAGAAACCTATTGCAGTTGAAAAAAAGATAACTATACAACTCTCCTCCTTTATAGAAAAAAAAACTTTACCATTAGCACCTATTATAAAAGAAACTACTCCAAAAAAGATTGTTCCAAAAAAGATAAAACCTAAAATAGTACCTCCAAAAAAACAAAAAGCTATTAAGAAAAAAGTAGAGACAAAAAAGATTGTTCCAAAAAAAGTTGTCGTTGTTCCAAAAATTAAAAAAGAGGAGATAGAAAAGAAGATAGAGGTAAAAGAGGAGATAGAGGTTGTAGAAAAAATCAAACCGATAGTAAACAAAGAGCCTATAGTAAAAAAACAGATAGAGATAGTAGCTCCAGTAGAAACACCTCAAGAAAAAAAGAAAAAAATAGCACAACACTATGTTGAGAACTCTCTCCATCAGATAAGAGAGCTGATTAAAGAGAATCTATACTATCCAAGAAGTGCAAGAAGAAGAGGTATAGTTGGGGAGGTGCTTATTGAGTTTAGGCTATCAAAAGATGCAGAGATAGACAATATAACTATCCTCTCCTCTAAACATAAAATATTAAGTCGTTCCGCTATAAAAACTATCCAAAATCTATCCTCTGAGTTTCCAAAACCCAAAGAGGATATAACATTAAGTATCCCTATAAACTATAGTTTAAACTGATACTCTTTTATTAACTCTTTGACCAATTTTTTATCTATCTCAATATCTGCACCTGAATAGATATTTTTTTCCAATTGCTCTATCAAGTCAGATACTTTTTTATCATTTTTATATGGCATAAGTTTTATCAGTAAAACTTTAGGATCTTTCAATGAAAGCTGTTTCTCTCTTTTTAGCAACTTCCAAGGTTGCAATATTCCAAGAACTACACCGATAACAAGACCAAAAACAAAGATAATAAATAATACAAATGTTTCTGTTTTATTTTCAACAACAGTTACAACTTCCTTTTCATCACTCTTTAGCTCATCTCGCTTAATAGTTAAGCTTTCCCTTTTAAGAGCATTCACTTTTACCCCAACCTCTTCTGTGAAGATAGTTTTTACTTCTTTTGTTTTAAGATCAAAATATCTTAAACTAAACGATGGAATTATAAAATCTTTATCTGCTACAAAAGCTATTTTTTGAGTAAGTGTAGTACCCTTTATCTCTATCTTTTCATCAAAAGCACTCACTCCAGAGATAATAGGCTTGAAACTCTCTATATCTTCGATATTTCCTTTACCTACTACCTTTATTGTGACATTCACTGCTTCATTTTGTTCTATATTTACTTTATCTACTATAGACTCGATCTTAAAATCACCTACTAAAGAGACTCCTTGAGGAAGAGCTTTGACGTCGATATCTAGTTTGTTTGAAAAATAGCTTTTCCATTTAACATCCAATACCCAAGAACCCCAACTATTTCTTCCCTTCACACGTGTTGCTATCTTCATCTGTGCAGGGTTTATAGTTAAAGTTCCCTCTCTTTGTGGTGCTATGAGATAACTGATCTTAGTATAAGTAAATCCATCTTTTTTAGATTGCTGTGGTTTACTCTCCCCTTTCATCCAAAAACCTTTAAAATCTGGTTGGATAAATTTACTATCTACTGCTTCCGCACCATTTTTTTGTTTAAATAAAAGATTTAAATAAAATGGTTCTCCAACATAAACATCTTTAGCACTACTTGTAAAAGTAAGCTCAAAATCATCATTAGCACTTTTTTTATATGCATTTACCGTTATTTCTATAGGATTAGAGGCATCTAATTTACCATCTATCTCCACACCTATTGGCTCAATAGTACAACTTTTTTGAGGTACAAACTGATAACTCAATACATAGTTTTTCCTATACTCCCCATTTATCATTCGGATACTTGTTTGAGAACTTGTTGATATTATCTCACTCTTACCACAAATATAATAGAGGTCTGGTCGAGTTATATCCTCACCTGTTAATGTAAGATTTAACGTTACCGTATCTCCTTTAACAACAGTTTTAGAATCCACTCTAGCAACAACACTTGCATAGAGTATATCTGTTCCTATTAAAAATAAAAACAGTAATTTACTACCAAGGTTTTTCATCTGTATCTTCCTTATTTAGTTTTTGATCATTTAATCTATACATATATGTGTTTTGTTCTGAGTTTAACTGCTTTAACCATTTAGCTTGTTCCGCATCACTCATCATATTTTGAAGCTCTTTTGGAGGAGATTGTTGCTCGGAACTATTTGTATCCTCTTTTGTTGCATTGGAGTCTTCATTTTTTTGTTGCTCAGAATCTTTTTTCTCCTTATCCTCTTTAGACTCTTTATCTTCAGATTTTTTTTCAGATTTATTATCTGAATCTTTTTTATCATCAGAGCTCTTATCTTTAGAATCCTTCTCCTCTTCACTCTTTTTATCATCTTTCTTATCATTATCTTTGTTCTTTTCATCATCATCTTTTTTATTTTCTTGCTTTTTTTGCTCTTTTATAGCTTTTTTTACCGCTTCTA
>JAYEGK010000058.1:0-4640 GCA_034716265.1 Campylobacterota bacterium | reverse complement strand
CTTTTTAATACTCTCTTGAACACCACGACCAACTATCATAGAGGAGTTACCATCAAAATCAAACTTCTCTACTATTTTTGAAAGAGTTTCTTTATATTGAGTCTCAAACTGTTCAATCCCAACAAGAGTAAAATAAACATCCCCATACTCAAAATAGTAGTAACCCCATACACGAGAGATGGCATCCTCTACACCATGAATAGTTAAAATATCATCAACATTATCTATATCTATATCATAATGGCGTCCCGCTTTCATATTTTGAACAATAATTTGTGGAAGGGCATCTACGGTGGTGTTGAGTTCATATTTTATAGAGTTAGTGATGAAAAAAACAGATGTTAGTAAAAAAGTAAGTAGTGTAAAAACTACAACTATAAAAAAGTTTTTAGACTTTTGACGTAGGAGAGCATCGATTGCAAACTCAAGAAGATAAAAGTTTATTCTATTTTTCATCTATATCTTTTCCATTATTGTATATATGTGAGTGGGAGATAGTGTATGAAGATGAGGTATACTCCCTTAAACTACCATCATCAGAATAGATACTAAAGATATTACTAAGTGATCTATGTCTTGTGGAGTAATCCTCCGTTGCAATCGCTAAGTCGGGGAGAGTGGAGATCTTTACAAAAAGTATTTTTTTCTCTTTGGCTCTATCACTCATCCCCTTTGTATAGGAAAGGTAACCGATCTCTAAACTAAGAGCAGAGAGTATAAAACCAAAGATGTAGAGAAGAGTGATACTTTTTTTATTCATCTAATTGATAAACTTCATCCACTTTTATATCTTGGAAGTGTATCACTTCTGTTCCTCTATGATCCATGTAAAAGGTTTTTGCATCACTCTCTCTTTTAAAAGGAATTAACTCATTTCCCATAGGACCATATATATCACTCCCTACAACATAGTAAGCTTTTTGAGCATCTATCGCTTTTTGAGAGTAATAATCTGTAACTAAAATTTTAGTGATATTTTCTTTGTTGTCAAAATAGTATTTGAGGAGATCTTTCACACCATCAAAGGAGTAGTGTTTCTCTCCATAAAAGATCTGTGCAGCCCATCTAGGATATTTATAAACAAACATTCCACATATAGGACATTTTTCATCTTTTGAGACTTTAATAGTATCTGTAATATTTTCTAAATCTCCAAATCGTTTTACCTCAAAAAGATATAGAGCTACCGCTTGGAGTTGTTTCTCTTTTAAAGGTTTACAAAGTTGAGATTTTTTAATATCCGCTTTTAACTCATTTATCTCTATATAGTTATTGGGATCTATATCTTGGTTACATCTTTTTTCAAAAATCTTTCTCCCCATAGGATATATCTTTTTCTCTTTTTTATTAGTAACCATCGCTATATCTGATTGGAGTGATTTTTTTGCCATAGAAAAAGCATCTTCAAAACTAACTATCTTCCCTCTATATTTTTTGATAAACTCTTTTGCATCACTCTCCTCTTTAAAAGCTAATTTACTCACTTTTGTCATAGTCCCTCTTACTTTAGACCCTACAACATAAAAAGCTGAGGATGCATCGATAACTTGTTCCGTTTTTGCATCAACAACCTTTACAGTTTGAGTATCTATTTTGTACTCTTTATTATCAACAGCTAAACATCTTAAAGAGCAGTATTGTCTATCTTTATGGTTATTTATTTGAGAGGTGTGAGAAGTTTTATAAAATTTTTTAAGACTCATCCCACAAACAGGACACCACTCTTTTTGCTTCCCTTTTTGAATTAAAACAGGGGTATTTGTAGCTGTTTTTGAAAAAGGTTGTGCTAAGAGAGATAAAGAGAAAAGAGAGAGCGATAAAATGAGTAGAGATAGATTTTTAAATAGCATAAAAGAGACCTTTGAAAAATAGTTTTCAGTATGGTATCTTTTAACTATTAATTTAGTGTTAAGTGTTTACTGTTCTATTTAAAACTTTTTCAATAGATTGAATTTTTGTTTTTAATCTATTTTCACTATCTTTACGAATATCAAATTTAAGAGAGGAGTAAACTCTCTCACAGTCACTCAGTTGTTCATATGCCAACTCTATAATAGCCAATGCTTCTTTCATTGTGGCAGTTTCTATTATTGTTCCCATAGGTGTAAGTTGGTATGCAACACCACTTTTATCTATCGCATCTATCACTTTTGCAACTCTAGCAGAGACGGATGAACCCTCTCTACACTCATCAGATGTTGGAAACATACTAAACTCTAATAAAATACTTTTCAAAATATCATCCTTTTGTATCTTTGGTTTAAAGATTTGCTAACATTTTAACAAGTTCATCAGGTCTATTGGAACTTTTAATAGCATTATCTTTAGTAATAATACCATTTGTAACAAACTCTAAAAGTTGTTGTGTTTGTGTTGTCATAAATGTTTCTTGCTGATTGAGTTGCATTTGAGAGTAGATTTGGTGGACTTTATCTTCACGTATCTGATTTTGAATAGCAGGGTTAGTGATTAAGATCTCTTGAGTTGCTACTTTCCCTTTTTTTATCTTAGGGATAAGTGTTTGAGAGATAACGGCTATAAGTGAAGAAGCGAGTTGTGCTCTTACTTGAGGTTGCTCCTCTCCGGGAAATACATCGATAATACGGTTGATAGTTCCAGGAGCAGAGTTTGTATGAAGTGTACCAAAAACTAAGTGACCAGTTTCAGCAGCAGTAAGGGCTGCACCAATAGTTTCAGCATCTCTCATCTCTCCAATTAGGATAATATCAGGATCTTGTCTTAAAGAAGATTTTAATGCTTTAGCAAATGATTTTGTACTACTCCCCACATCACGTTGCGAAAATAGAGATTTATTGTTTTTATGAACAAACTCAACAGGATCTTCTATTGTGATAATATGACGACGCTCTGTTAAATTTACCTCATGAAGCATAGATGCTAGAGTTGTTGATTTACCACTACCAGTAGGTCCTGTCACTAAGATAAGACCCTTCTCTTTTTTGATAAGTTCTTTAAATACAGGAGGGTTACCATAAGCATCAAGTGTTGGGATTTCGATAGGTATCATACGAAATGCACAAGCGATACCGTGAACAGTACGATAATAGTTTGCACGAAAACGACCAATATCTTTTAGCTCAAAAGAGAAATCAAGCTCTAACTCCTCTTCAAATATTTTTTTATTTTTATCCTCTATAAGAGAGTATGCCATCGTCTCTACATCTTTAGCAGAAAGGACAGGAAGATTTAATGCACGTAGCTCTTTATCTATTCTTATCTGCGGTTCACTTCCTACCACTAAGTGTAGGTCTGATGATTCAAAAGCTAAAACACTTTTAAGTAGTTTTTTAATATCAAGATGTTTACTTTGCTTACTCTCTTTTTGTTCTTCACTCATAAAAATACTCCTTTATAACTCTCTTCATTAAAACCTACGATAATCTTTTCGTTAAACTCAATAACAGGACGCTTTATAAGTAAGTTCTCTTTACTAAGCCACTCCTCTTTTTGTATCTCTGTAAGATTTTTCTCTTTAAGTTTTAATGTTCTATATGTTGTACTTCTAGCATTAAAAAGAGTTTTTATATCACTATCTTTAAGCCATAGAGAGATCTTATCAGATGATACAGCATCTGTTTTAAAATCTTGTAACTGATATTCAATATTATGATTTTTAAAAAACTTGATAGCTTTTTTAACAATATCACAGTTTTTGATGCCATAAATCTTTATCATAACTACTCTATAATTTTAGGAACAATAAAAAAGTGGTCACCACTATTTGGAGCATTTTTAATAATATCATCATTGATAGTTGTATCACATGCAGCTATATCCTCTCTGACAAAAGTAGCATTTTCATTCATAGCAAATTTATCGTCAACACCATCAGTATTAAGTTCTCCTAGATTATCTACAAAGCTCATAATTTCAGAGAGTTGATCCTTAATCTCATCTCTTTTTTCATCTGAAACCTTTAAAAAAGATAGTTTTTCCAGTTTTGTTAATAGTGCATCATCTACTTGCATATATTATCCTTTATAATAATTTAATATTTTATTTGGAAGATTGTAACAAAAAAAACTTAGTATTAGTTTTGAAGAGATTATGATAAAATTCTATAAATATTAAGGAGTTTAGAGATGAATAGAGAAAAAATTGAACTGCCGATGGCAACATTAGAGTTTGTTAAATATGAAGAAGATGGTTTAACTTTTTATGAATTTAATGCAACACAATGCCAACCACCAGAACCGATGGTCAATGCTATTCATGGTATAAAGTTGTTGAAAAATGAAAATGATAGATTGGTAGGAATATTTTTTCATGAACCAACACCACTTTATGAGAGGGTGGGTTCAAACTATACATATGAAGCGATAGAGTTAGAAAATGGTGATTTTAAAATAATTTTTAGATTAAATTAACAAAGGAGATTTTATGAATAATTTAACAATAGGTCAAAAGATACATATACCGTTGATTGCATCGATAATTATAGGCTTTATTATCGTTGTATTAAACTATCTATTCTCAATAGATGAGATGAAAGATGATACCTATGAAATAGAGGAGAATAAATTACGTTCTGTATATAAAGAAGCTATAGCTGGTAAATATAGTATAGGATTGACAAATGCTATCAATTTATCTAAAAATTATAATGTTGTAAAAGCATT
>JAYEGK010000057.1:0-4677 GCA_034716265.1 Campylobacterota bacterium | reverse complement strand
CGTGCAAAGCACGGAAATTGATGTAGATATTAAAAAAGAAAAATTATTCAGTTACTGCAACGACAACTTCGCTACCTTCCCAAATACCATGCTTAGTACAGTATCCATGAGCAACTAATTTAAGTTTTTTACCAGTTGGAATGATAGTAAAAGTTGTAGTGTTGTGTGCTTTAGTATTTCCTAATGTTCCAGGAACATAAGTAGCACCTGCTAATTTAGTTTCAC
Source organism: Campylobacterota bacterium (assembly GCA_034716265.1). Taxonomy (GTDB): domain Bacteria; phylum Campylobacterota; class Campylobacteria; order Campylobacterales; family Sulfurimonadaceae; genus Sulfurimonas. The sequence continues at coordinate 4,452 of JAYEGK010000057.1, read as the reverse complement.
CATTAAAAAGTGTTACTGATTCGATATAGTGATCAAAATCATCAGGGTGAGTAAATTCGTTACCCATTTTTACAGTTACTTCAAACGGTTCACCAGCTTTTGCTGTATCAGCACAATGAATAAATGGAGAGTGACGATCTATAAGATCTTTTTTAGCTTCTCTTTCTACAGTGTCTATATCAACATATTTGTTAATCTTTGGCATTTTAAATCCTTTATATTTTAAGTGAGTGTATTGTAACTAGTAATACTTTTAGATAAACATAAACAAAAGGATATATAACTAAGTTAAGAATAGATTTATATTTATCAATAACAGAACTATTTAACCAAAAAAGAGGTAAAATCGCAACACTTTAGAATAATTGAATGAGAGAGTATATATGTTAAAACCATTATTAATAGAGATCGGTGTTGAAGAGTTACCAGCAGTTCCACTTTTAAAAGAGTTGAAGAATATAGAGAGAAAATATGCAAATATTTTAGAAAAATATTCTTTACTATGTGAGTTTGAGTTTTATTACACTCCTCGTCGTTTAGTGATCTGGCATAGTGAGTTTCCTTTAAATCAAGAAGATAGCATAGAGGAGTTTTTTGGAGCACCATTAGCAGTTGCTTATAAAAATGGTGAACCAACTCCAGCTGCAAATGGTTTTGCCAAAAAATGTGGTGTATCCCTTGATGAAATCGGTAGAGGTGAGAAGGGTGGAAAAGAGGTTCTTTACTATAAAAAAGAGATAGAGGGAAAAGCATCTTCTGAACTTTTATCGGAGATAGTAAATAGTTGGATAAAATCTTTAGAGTTTGGAAAAACGATGAGATGGGGAAGTTTGAGTGAGAGCTTCATCCGTCCCATTAGATGGTTAAATGTTATGCTTGATGATAAGTTAATAGATATAGAACTTTTTGGTATTAAATCAAGTAAAACTACCTCTGTTCATCGTATTAGTAATTTTAATAAACTCCCCATAGATGGTGCAAAGCACTACTTTGAAACACTAAAAAGTGGTGGTGTAACACTATTTCAAGATGAAAGACGTAAAAATATTTTAGAAAACTTCAGCGCTTTAGAAAAAGAGTTTAATGTTACTATTGAGATTGATAAAGAGTTGTTAGAGGAGGTTGTAGCAATAGCAGAAAATCCTACAGCACTTCTTGGTTCATTTGATGAGGAGTTTTTACGACTTCCTGAGGAAGTTATTATTGTTTCTATGAAAGAACATCAAAGATATTTTCCAGTTTTTAAAGATGGTAAGCTCATCAACAAGTTTTGTGTTGTCTCCAATGCACTTACAGATGATTATTCAAAAGTTATAGAGGGAAATGAGAGAGTACTACGTCCTCGTTTAGCAGATGGACTCTTCTTTTATGACAATGATATTAAAAATGGTTTAACTACTGATGGACTTGAAAAAGTTGCATTTTTTAAAGGATTAGGGACAGTAGCGGATAAGATAAAACGTGAAGAAAAGATAGCGAATACTCTTTTTGATATCTATACTCCAGATGCAAATAGAGAAGATATGAGTTCAGCTATTAATCTAGCAAAAGCTGATCTTATGAGTGAGATGGTTTTTGAATTTACAGAACTTCAAGGTTTGATGGGAGGATATTATGCAACTATTTCAGGAGAGAGTAAAGCAGTTGCTTTAGCTATTAGTGAACAATATCTTCCAGATGGAGAGGATAGCCAACTCCCATCAACACCATTAAGTGCAATAGTTGCAATGAGTCTAAAACTTGATACTCTTTTAGCACTTTTTAGTGTAAATCAGATTCCAACAGGTTCCCGTGATCCATTTGCACTTCGTCGTGCTGTTAATGGTTTGGTACGTATAACAAAAGAGCATAACTTAGCATTTGATGTGGTAAAAACTTTAAAAATATTAAGTGCCAACTATGAAAATATAGATATGCAAAAACTAGAGAGTTTCTTTTTAGAGCGTGTAAAACAGTATTATAAAGTAAATTCATCTATTGTAGAGGCTGTTTTGGCATCAGGAGAGAGAGAACTTTTAAATATTGGTAAAAAAATAGAGGTATTAAATAATCTTGTAAATTCAGAAGGTTTCAGTAAAATCTCCTCAACATTTAAACGTGTTGCTAATATTACAAAAGAGATAGAGTTAACTCAAGAGATGAATATTGATGAACGCCTATTTCAAGAGAGTGCTGAAAAAGTTTTATATGCAAAATATAGCGAGATTGCATTAAAAGAGTATAGTGGTTATGAAGAGGAACTTGATGCTCTTTTATCTTTAAAGCCTGAACTAGATAAGTTTTTTATGGATGTTATGGTAAATGTAGAGGATAAAGCTATCAAAAATAATAGAAAATTTTTAATCGCTTCTATATATAAAAGTATATTAAAAATAGCAGATATTAAAGAGGTGAGCATTTAGCTCTCTCTTTAATACTACTTTTTATTGAAAAATTTATAATAAAAATCTTTTACCAATCGTAACTTTGTTCTGCTCAGTGCTAAAGAACCTTTTGTAACTGTTCCACTTGTAACTGTTGTTCCAGCTGCTATGATAACATCATCTTCTATTGTAACTGGTGCTATAAGTTGTGTATCACTTCCAACAAAAACATTTTTTCCTATTATAGTTTTATATTTTTTGATACCATCATAGTTACAAGTGATAGTTCCTGCACCTATATTTGTTCCTTCATCAACCTCTGCATCGCCTATATAACTTAAATGTCCAGCTTTTACACCTTTAAGATTACTTTTTTTAATCTCTACAAAGTTTCCAATATGTGTATCTTCTATGTTAGAAAGAGGACGTAGATGTGCTAATGGACCCACATCGGAATTTTTAACGATACTATCTTCAATAACACTACCAGATTTAATATGAGAGTTTACAATAGTTGAATTACCTGTAATTCGACAGCCATTTTCTATAATACACTCACCTTCAAATATAACTCCCTCTTCAATATATATAGTAGATGGTAGTTGCATAATAACACCACTTGCCATTAGGGATGATTTAATTCTCTCTTGCATAATAACTTCACTATCTGCTAAATCTTTTTTAGAGTTTACACCTTTAAAATGTTCCTCATCTACCAAAAGTGGAGCGATAGCTAATCCATCTTTTTTTGCCATAGCGATAACATCTGTTAAATAATATTCCTCTTGAGCATTATCGTTATTTAGAAGAGGGATATACTTTTGTATAACATTTTTATTAAAAGCATATATACCAGCATTTACAGTAGTAACTTTTAGTTCATCTTCATCTGAATCTTTCTGCTCTACAATATATTGAACTTGATTGTCTTGGATAATAACACGACCATAACCATCGGGATTTTCTAAATCAAAAATAGACATAATGAGATCAGCATCTGTATCTAAAAAACCTTGGAGTGCATCGGATGTGATGAGTGGCATATCTCCATTTAATACTAAAACTTTATCATTTTTTGGTGTAACATTTTTCATCGCACCACCAGTGCCTGGAAAGTTGTCAGCATCTTGAACGACAAAGTTAATATTATCAAAAAATGATTCCATCTGCTGTTGCACTCTCTCTTTTTGATGAGCAATAACTACTGTAATATCATTAGAAATTTTTTGAGATTCTTTGATAATATGAAAAAGCATAGGTTTTCCACTAACATTATGAAGCACCTTTGCTGTTTGTGATTTCATTCGGCTACCTTTTCCTGCAGCCAATATAATTATACTTGTATTACTTTTTTCCATGATATGTTTCCTTTAAATAATCTTTGAATGATTTTATCTAAATTGTGCTATTATAAGCAAATAATTACAGACAAGGTTTAGAATGGATTTAGGTACAGTTATTGGTATAGTACTGATTATGGCACTTCTTATGGGTGCTATGACTATGGGTGTTGGTGTTGGAGCTTATCTCGATGCACCATCAGCATTAATTGTTATTGGTGGTAGTATCGGGGCTTTACTCATCTCTTTTAAACCATCACAGATGAAACAGTTTACAAAAATATTTATGATAGCGATTAAACCTCCACAAGAGGATGTACCTGAATTGATTAAAAAACTTGTAGATTTTGCGACAGATGCTAGAAAGGAGGGTATCTTATCTTTAGAAGCTAAAGTTGATGTAGAGGAGAATGCTTTTTTAAAAAAGGGTTTATCGATGGCTATCGATGGAAGTGAACCAGATACTATACGTGAACTTTTAGAGATAGAGATGGAACAGACAAATACACGCCATAAGATTCATGGTTCTATTTTTAATCAATGGGCTGGATTAGCTGGTGCTATGGGTATGGTTGGTACACTTATCGGTCTTGTTGCGATGCTTTTAAATATGGCTGATCCAGCAGCGATTGGCCCCTCTATGGCAGTTGCTTTACTAACTACCATGTATGGTGCCATTATAGGGAATGTTGTTGGTACACCTATATATAATATTTTAGCGATTAGAAATGATGAAGAGACACTTGTTC
>JAYEGK010000056.1:0-20722 GCA_034716265.1 Campylobacterota bacterium | reverse complement strand
AAAAATATGACAAAATGCAAAAATTAAATCCTTTCCTTGAGATTTTGTATATAATTCATAAAAATTAAAATATAGGTGAGTAAAAGATGGACGCAAATAAACAAAAAGCACTAGATTTAGCGATGAAGCAGATAGATAAAGCATTTGGTAAAGGTGCTTTGATGCGTTTAGGCGATAAAAATATTGAACCAGTAAAAGCTATCAGTACAGGTTCGATAGGTCTTGATTTAGCACTTGGTATAGGTGGGGTTCCCGAGGGGCGTGTTATAGAAGTTTATGGACCTGAAAGCTCTGGTAAAACGACGTTAGCACTTCAGATAACAGCAGAGTGTCAAAAAAATGGAGGGGTAGCAGCTTTTATAGATGCGGAACATGCACTTGATGTTGTTTATGCTAAAAATCTTGGTGTTGATGTTGAAAATCTTCTAATCTCTCAACCAGATTATGGGGAACAAGCACTTGATATTGTGGAAACAGTTGCTAGAAGTGGAGCGGTAGATTTAATAGTAGTGGATTCTGTTGCAGCTCTTACTCCAAAAGTTGAGTTAGAGGGGGAGATGACAGACCAACAAGTGGGTGTTCAAGCTCGTTTAATGTCTAAAGCTTTGAGAAAATTAACAGGTGTTTTACATAAGATGAACTGTACGGTTATCTTTATAAATCAGATTCGTATGAAGATAGGTATGATGGGTTACGGTTCTCCAGAGACTACTACAGGTGGGAATGCACTAAAGTTCTATGCTTCTGTTCGTATAGATATCCGTCGTATAGCATCTCTAAAACAGGGTGAAGCAGTTATTGGTAACCGTGTAAAAGCAAAAGTGATTAAAAATAAAGTAGCACCACCATTTCGTCAAGCAGAGTTTGATATTATGTTTGGAGAGGGTATCTCTAAAGAGGGTGAGTTAGTAGATTATGGTGTGAAGTTAGATATTGTAGATAAAGCTGGGGCATGGTTCTCGTATGAAGATTCTAAACTTGGTCAAGGACGTGAAAATGTGAAACAGAAATTTAAGGATGAACCAGAGTTAGCAAAAGAGATAGAAGAGAAGATAAAAGTAGCTATGGGTATCGGTAACGTTATGGATATGAATACAGAAGAGATTAAAGATTCTGATGCTGGGGATGAGTAAAAAAAGTTTATAATGAGATTGACAAACTATGAAATCCAATCGATAAAACAGGCATTTAATGAAACTTTTATATCTGGAAATATATATCTTTTTGGCAGTCGTGTAGATGATAGTCAAAAAGGTGGAGATATAGACCTCTATATTGTAAATCATAATATACAAAGCTCCCTTCTTAAAAAGAAACTTGAGTTTTTAACAAATTTAAAACAAAAAATCGGTTTTCAGAAGATAGATCTCATTATCTCTAAAGATAAATCAAGGGTTATAGAGAAAGAAGCTTTAAAATATGGGATAGAGTTATGATAAAAGATATCAAAGATAGTTTGCAACAAAAATTATATGAATGTGATAAACACGTAGAGAAGCTTAATGATGCTAAAGAGTATTTGGCAAAAGATATGCCTTTAACATCTGAAGAGTATTTAAAAATAGATAAAATCCAAAGTAGTTTTATAGACCAACTAAACTTTAGATTTTCAAAACTACAAGATACAATAGGAGAGTCTATTTTAAGAGGGATACTTATACTTTCGAAAGAAAATATAAAGAAAATGACTTTTATAGATATATTGAATAAGCTAGAGGGTTTTGAAGTTATAGATAAGTCTGAATGGCTCAATCTAAGAGAAGTACGAAATGAGATAGCTCACGAATATAGTTTTAATCAAGATGAAGTTGTGGATAGTATCAATCTGATTTATGAAAAAAGTGATGAACTTATTGTGATTTATCAGCGATTATGTTTGTTTATTGAGAAGTTAGAGGTGTAGTTGAGAGTGTTGATAAGCACTCTCGTAGTCTCAATTTATCTCTAAAACTTACTTTTTTGAACCTCTTTGAGTGTAAGAGATGCCATATTTTGAACCTCATTTGCTACTTCAGTAACTTGTGAGGCTATCGTAGCATTTTGTTGTGTTGAGATATTTATATCAGAAATAGTTTCATTTATTTGAATAATGTTTTCTACCTGTTGGTCAATATCTGCTCCAACATTAATAATCCCTTGAGTAAGCATATTTACACTTACATTGATATCATTTAAACTTTTTTGTGTTCTTTCTGCAAGTTTTCTTACTTCATCTGCAACAACAGCAAAACCACGACCATGTTCACCAGCTCTTGCTGCTTCAATAGCAGCATTTAAAGCTAAAAGATTTGTTTGTTCTGCAATATCTGCAATAATATTTACAACATTTTTAATCTCATTTGATTGATTTACAATATTTTTTGTTTGATCTGATGTACTCTCAATAGATTGAGTAACTATCTCCATAGAAGATGATATTTTTTGAATAGTTTCTGCCTGTTCTATTGTAGAACTGTTTAAACTTTTCATCTGTGTTTGTAATAAATCTGTTCTCAAAAGTAATTCATTTGAACTTTTAGTAGAGTTTATTAAATTTTCTATAATAGAAGATCGAAGCTTATTAATATCGGCTACTAAAACTGCAAACCCCCCATTTTTTTCAATGTTATCGACATAAAGTTCTTTTCTGTAGTCCTGATTTGTATACTCTTCTAATATAGTATTTATTATCTCAAAATGGAGTTTGATACTTTTTATCATAGAGTTTACATCATTTTTAAAACTATTCATCATTTTATTAGAGGTTACCTTTTCTATATATTGGCAATAATTTCCCCCCTTGACTCGATATAATACATTTTGAGTATCTTCAATAAGTGTAGTATCCTCATCTAAAAGTATTTTTATTTTTTTCATATTTTTATTAATTATATCTGCCATCACTCCAAATTCATCGTCAGATTTAAACTCTATAAAATGAAGATCTTGAGATATATGGTTTAAAAATTTAAAAAAAGAATCTAATCCATTTTGAATAGAGATTATCCGTTGAATAATACTTTTTTTCACAAAAAGATATATAAGTACAATTACTATTATCATAAGAGTTATAAAAAGTGAAATAACAATAGATAAATTATTTGTAAAAAGTTCAAACTCTTTATTAAATATGTTTCTATCTACTCCTACGATATGCTTTCCTATAATTTTTCCTGTTGAATCTTTGGCATCAATAGATGTCACAAAATATTGCTCTGTTAAAATAGAGTTTTTCTCTTCAAGAACATCATAATCTAAAGATTTAACAACTTTATTGAAATCTTTACTAAACATTTTTTTATCTGCTGTAACATATTTATCATTAATAATAATATCACTCGGTTTAAACTGCATGCCTACTATATCTCTATCAAGTAAAAGACCATAATAAATATTTTTCTTTGCATAAGCTCTATGAATAGAACCAACTCCTAAATGGACACTTACTGCCCCTAGAATCTTATGATTATCATCTATGATAGGAGCAACGGTTCTTAAAAAATAACCACTCTTTCCTATAGCCTGTCCAGTGATAATTTTTTTAGATTTATAAGCTTGATTTACAATTCCAACACCACTTAAATCATCTCCTTTTTTATCTCTCCATGTTCTAAATATTGTTTTCATATCTGCATTAATAAGTTGGAATTTTACACCTTTATAATCACTATTTTCAACAATAGACTTTTGTATTTTATCAATAAAGTATCTTAATTTCTGATCATCTTTTGTTTGAAGAGCATCAATAATATTTTGATTTTGAGTAACACTAATACCAATAATAGTGGAGCTTATTAGCTTTGCACTAATCTCTTTGGGGATACTTTCACTAAAGTGTTTATTATAATTTGAAGATGTTGTTTCTATTGCATCTGGATGAAACTTTAAATAATAAAGAAGAGTTATTAAAATTAAAAATCCTCCTAAAATTGAAAATAATAAAACTAAAATCTTACTATTTATACTCATTTTTATTTCGTTCTTTTTATCCATCTCTTTACCTTATTTATATTATAAAAAATAATTATTTATGAAACATTATAGCTTACTTTATCTATAATTTAAAGTTAAATCAACCTCCTTTTCCTTAGATTTAAACGATTTTAGATAAAATAGCCCCAATAATAATAAATTAAAGGCAAACTAAATGTTTATAGATAGTGTAAGTGCAATAGAAGTAATGGATTCTCGTGGTAACCCAACGGTTAAAGCAACAGTAGAGTTAAGTGATGGGACTATTGAGAGTGCTATTGTACCTTCAGGTGCTAGTACTGGTAAGCGTGAGGCATTAGAGCTTCGTGATGGGGATGAGCGTTATATGGGTAAAGGTGTTTTAAAAGCTGTAAGCCATGTAAATAATGAAATTTCTGATGCATTAGTTGGTCAATCTCCATTTAATCAGGCTATCGTTGATGCTACTATGAAAGAGATTGATGGTACTGAAAACTATGGTAATTTAGGTGCTAATGCTGTTTTAGGTGTATCTATGGCTATAGCTCGCGCTGCTGCTAAGTCTTTAGGTATGCCACTTTATCGCTACCTTGGTGGTGCTAATGCTATGACTATCCCTACACCGATGTTAAACATTATCAATGGTGGTTCTCACGCTGATAACTCAGTTGATTTTCAAGAGTATATGATTGTTCCTGTAGGTTTTGAGGATTTTGCAGAGGGTCTTCGTGCTTCTGCTGAGGTTTACCATAACTTAAAAGCTATTTTAAAAGCTGGTAAACATAATACTGCTTTAGGTGATGAGGGTGGTTTTGCACCAGATTTAAGCTCAAACGAAGAGCCTATTCAAATCATTATGGAAGCTATCGAAAAAGCTGGATATAAAGCTGGTGAACAGATTGGTATCGCTTTAGATGTTGCTGCTTCTGAAATCCTTGCTGAGGGTGGTGGATATAACCTAGCATCTGAAAATCGTATAGTTACTTCAGCTGAATTAGTTGACTATTATGTTGATTTATGTGCTAAGTATCCTATCGTTTCTATCGAAGATGGTTTGAATGAAGATGATTGGGAAGGTTTCAAACTTATGACTGAGAAACTTGGAGATAAAGTTCAAATCGTTGGAGATGATCTTTTTGTTACAAACGCTAACATCTTAGCAAGAGGTATCAATGAGGGTATCGCTAACTCTATCCTTATCAAACCAAACCAAATTGGTTCAGTAAGTGAAACTATGTTAACTGTACGTTTAGCACAACGTAACGGTTATACAACTGTTATGAGTCACCGTTCAGGTGAGAGCGAAGATGCATTTATTGCTGATTTTGCTGTAGCACTTAACTGTGGTCAGATCAAAACGGGTTCAACTGCACGTGGTGAGAGAACTGCTAAGTATAACCGTCTTTTAGAGATAGAAAACGAAGTTGCTTATGGTGAGTATTTAGGTTCTGCTCTTTTTAACTAAGATTAAATAATATGACAAATAAAGATGAACTCTATGAAGATATTAGTATTACTCAAAAGTATTTGGGTTTCTCTTCTGGAGTTTTTCTTTTAATGATTCTTGCGGTTATCTTTTTTGGTTACTATGTAGGAATCGTTCTTTATGGAACAAACTCTTTATCGACGTTGAGAGGACTTGAAAGATATAAAGAGTCGCTTCAAACTGAAATTATTAAGTTGAGAGATGAAAATGCGCAACTGCAGTATGAATATTTTGAACTTAAAGAAGCAACGGCTCAGTAAATTTAGGAATAATTTTGATTAAGTTTTTAATATTACAATGTTTACTATTGTTTACTTTAGATGCACGTGAAAATCCATTTTTTCCATCTGAGGGAGAGAAGGATATTACATATAGTTCCAATCTTACTTCGAGTGCTAAGCCTTTACAAACAGCCAAAATCTCTCTTCCCCCTAAAGCGAGGAGTATCGAGAGTGTTACTCTTAACTATAAAAATCTTGATGGTTCTTTAGAGAGTAAAACAGTACAACTAAACAAAGCGATAGATTGGCATAGACCAATCTATCTCTCTCAAAAAAAGAGAGTGATTAAAAAGAGCTTTAAAAAGATAGCTTCTATTAGGTATGCAACTTTTTTAACTTTAGATAAGCAACTAAAAGTGATTACAAAAGATAGGTTGATACGAAATTTTTTATTAGTCAAACCACATAGAATAGTATTAGATTTTAAACGAGATAGCTATCTAAAAGCTTATGTGAAAAAAAATCCTAAAAATATTTTTAAAAAAATTAAAGTTGGAAATCATCAAGGCTATTATCGTGTTGTGTTAGAATTAGATGGATATTATAAATATAGGTTTAAAAAACTCTCTAATGGATATATCTTTACATTGAGATAACAAAGGAATAAAATATGGCAAAAATAGAAAACTCTACAATAGTAAAAAATGCAAATATCTATTATGATGGAAAAGTTACAAGTAGAACAGTTGAGTTAGCGGATGGAAACATTCAATCTTTAGGAATTATGCTTCCTGGAGAGTATACTTTTGGAACAGATGAAGCTGAAATTATGGAGATTATGAGTGGAGAGTTAGAGATAAAGCTCCCAAATGAAGAGTGGAAAACTTTAAATACTCCAGAAACTTTTAATGTTCCTGCTAACTCATCTTTTGATTTGAAGATTACAAAAGTAACCGATTATTGCTGTTCTTATATTAAATAAACTGTTTTACTAAAGAGTTAAGTTGTTCTTCGCTTAAAGCACCAGAAGCACGATGAACCTCTTTACCATCTTTAAATATCATTAAAGTTGGAATACTTCGTATACCAAATCTAGCACCTAATTGCTGTTCATCTTCAGTATTTACTTTTACAAATAGTGTTTTAACAGGAAAGTTTTTTGCTGCTTTTTCAAAATTTGGTCCCATCATCTTACAAGGTCCACACCAAGGTGCCCAGTAATCAACAATAACAGGAATATCGCTATTTACAATCACTTCATCAAAGTTAGCAGATGTTAAATCTATAGGTTTTGTATCTAAAAGTGATTCTTTACACTTTCCGCAGTTCGCTTTTTTATAACTATCTTTTTGTGGAATATTATTTACACTTAAACAGTGTGGACAGACTATTCTCATTGAGTTTCCTTTGTGTGTTTTATAAAGTAGGGAAGTTCTATAAGTAGATTGGTACAACCATCACTACTTGTTAATGTTATTTTACCATTTAAATGTTCCTCTATAATAGTTTTTGTCATATAAAGTCCCAACCCTGTACCATTTTTAGATTTTGTTGAAAAATAGGGATCAAAAACCTTTTGAATGATATCACTCTCTATACCCCCTGCATTATCTTTAAAAGAGAGAGAGACTAGAGTTGTTTCTACTTTTACATCAACAGTGATACTCCTCTCTTTTATTTCACTGTTTCTAAATGCATCGATAGAGTTTTTTAATATATTTATAATACATTGAACTAACTCATTTTTATATGTTTTAATAGTTATATCTTTCTCTATCGATTCACTATAGTTTATACTTAGGAGTTTTATCTCCTGCATTAAAAAAAGAGTTGATTTTTGCATAATATCACTCAGGGAGATATTTTGTATCTGCTTATTTGGTTTAAAATAATCTCTAAAGTCATTGATAGTCTCAGAGAGATAGGTTACTGTTTTTTCTATTTTTAAAAAGGAATCATCTAAGTCATTATCTTCTAGAGTATTAAACTCTCGTTTTATTTTAAGTGTTGTTACTATCGTGTTTATAACAGCAAGAGGTTGTCGCCATTGATGAGCAATCATACTAATCATCTCTCCCATAGCAGCACTTCGTGAGGTGCTAAGAAGTTTCTCCTGCTGCTCTATCACTTTTTTTGTACTTGTAACATTTTGCATAAAGAGTATAAATCCTATATGTTGTGCATAGGAGTTGTATTCAGGTACAAGTGTATAGGATAAGATAAGCTCCTCTCCTCCATGAGATAAGATTCTGTTTTCAAAGTGCAAAACTTTTTTCTCTTTCATATGAAGAAGAATACTCTTTTTTAACTCTTCATCGATATAGAGTTTATGGTACTCAAAAAAGTCACCCGAAAAGCTCTCTTTTTCTGAACATTGAATAAGGTTTATATAGGCTTGGGATACATTAGTAATATGGTGTTCATTATCAAATTTTATAAGTAAGACTTTTTGATCGATAGTCTCTCTCTCTTTAATAAGCTCACTGTTTAACTCTTTGACTTTTTTTATATTTAGCTCAAGAAGAATATTTGTATTGGTCATATTTGTTTGGTCTATAATGATGAGAGCAACCAGTCTCTGCTCTTTATCAAAGGGAATAATAGTGACATCTTGTCTCATATGTTTAAAGCTTGAAACATTGAGTTGATTTATCTTTATAGGGATAAGATATTTTGATGTATTTGCAGTATAAAAAGTTGGAGTACCCATTCTGAGTGCAGTTTTTATTTTACGTAGGAGTGTTTTACTATTTATATTTGGAAATATAGAGGAGATTTTTTTATCGATTAGATCTTTTTCTTTGAGTGATGTATGGATCTCCAACCAATGATTATAGTGGTATATTATGAGATCTTCATCAAGGATGATAATACCATTATCAAGGTTAGAGAGGAGATTTTTATCTACATTAGAGCTTCTAAGATATTGTTGAGTTGATTTTTTAGCCATTGTATCGATCCATCCTTTGTTAATATAAATATCTCTCCATTTATCTGTTGATCCTCAAAATTGAGTTGAGTGTCTATAACAATTACTTGATCATAATATTGAAAAGTTTGTGCATCTATTATCTCATGTAGGGGGATTTTACTTATACTTGGAAGAGCAAATTTAACCTCTGTATTCATCTCTTGGGCAAGTCTTGTTGTAAGTGATGATGTCAAAACATTTGTAAGCTCTAAAATAGCATCGTTTAGATCCTCTTGACTATCAAGTTCGAGATGCTTTGCTAAGTTTTTTGCACTTTGTTCATTGATAAAAAAAGCACTCTCTCCACTAAACTCACCTATAAATGCCTGTGTTGAAAAGAAGTAGCTATCACTTTTGAGGGATTGAAACTGTTGGAGGAGTTCCCCTGTTTTCATAATTTTTATATTTGGAATAGTTAAAGATGCAAAAGCATCGAGCATCTCTGCTACTACTGCTGTTGCATTTCCATAAGCTACATTCATCAACTCTTGTAAAACATCCTGCTCATCTTCTGTTAATACTATGTTTCGCATTATAAATTTTTTAATATTTCTTGCATTTTAATATTATTTATAGGCTTTTTAACATGAAGTTGCGCCCCTAATTTGAGAACTTTTAGCTTCGCTCTCTCTTGAACATCAGCAGAAACTACAATCACTTTTAGGTGAGGGTGTTTTTCAAGCATCAAAGGGAGTGCTTCATAACCATCCATAATAGGCATAGTAAGATCTAAAAAGGCTATATCTGGTTTTTCAGATTCGACTATATCTATCGCTTCTGCACCATTGCCCGCTTGAAAGATTTCAGCATCACCAACAATATTCATCTTAAGTGACTTAATTAAACTAAGACGCGCTAATTTTGAATCATCTATCACTAAATATTTCATATAATAGTTCCTTTTTTTATTGACACCCTACACACTCCATACTTCTATCTTCTATATCATTAGAGATTTCAGGAGATTGTGAACGGAGATAGTATGTTGATTTGAGACCAAGTTTCCAAGCTAACATATAGATATCGTTTAGGTATTTTCCACTCGCTTTATCTAGTGTTAGAAAAATATTTAAACTCTGCCCTTGATCTATCCATTTTTGACGAATTGCTGCTGCTTTTACGAGAAGTGTTTGATCGAGATCATATGCTGGTGTATAAAATGAATAGGTATCTGGAGATAACTTCGGTACAACAACTGGAATAAGACCAGAAAGATTCTCTTCAAACCATTTACGTTTATATACAGGTTCTATAGCTTGTGTTGTTCCTGTTAAGATAGAGATAGAACTTGTAGGAGCAACAGCCATCAAGTAACCATTTCTCAAACCATTCTCTTTTACTCTACTGCGTAAACTATCCCAATCATATGCAGATCTAAAAAGTCCACGATCTACAAGATTTAAAACCTCTGCATTAGCATGGTCGTGAGGCATAATGCCTCTGCTCCATTTAGAACCTTCAAACTCTGGATAGATACCCTTTTCTATCGCTAGATTAGATGATGCAGAGATAGCATTGTAGCTAATAGACTCCATAAGTTCATCAATCTTATCAAAATGCTCTTGTGTCCCCCATAGTATGCCACTCTCTGCTAACATCTGAGCTTCACCCATAACACCTAAACCGATAGAACGACTTTTCATATTAGTTCGCTTTACCTTTTCAACAGGATAGAAGTTAAGGTCGATAACATTATCTAAACATCTAATAGCCGTAGGAACAATTTTATCTATTTGAGCAGTTGTATTTATTTTAGATAAGTTCACAGATGCTAAGTTACAAACAGCTGTTGCACCATCTATCTTCTCTTTTTCTACAACAAAGATAGGCATACCACCAAGACTATCTAGTGCAGTTACTTTTTTAGCTGGTTTCTCTATACCACTATCAACTTTTACAATCTCATTCTCTTCATAACTGATAGTGTCACCATTTTCAAAAATAAACTTTATCTTATAGTGATTTGGTTCTGTGTTTTGAAAGATCTCTGTACAGAGGTTAGAACTTCGAATAACACCGTAGTGATCATTTGGATTTGCTCTGTTTGCATTGTCTTTAAAGCATAAAAATGGTGAACCTGTTTCAAAATAGGATGTTAATATCTTTTTCCATAGATCTTTTGCTTTTATTCTCTCTTTGATTATAGATTCATCCTCTTCAAGCTCTTTATAGCGTTTTGTGAAATCTTCACCATAAAGTGTTGTTAACTCTGTACAATCATAAGGGTCAAAAAGTGTCCAAAGAGCATTTTCTTGAACTCTTTGCATAAAAAGGTCATTAAGCCATAATGCAGGGAAAAGGTCATGCGCTCGACGACGATCTTCACCAGAGTTTTTCTTGAGATCTAAGAAATCATTTATATCTATATGCCAAGGTTCCATATAAACAGCGATAGCACCTTTTCTAGTCCCAAGTTGGTCAACAGCAATAGCGATATCATTTGTTATCTTTAAAAAGGGAATAGTACCACCAGCTGCATTTTTATGACCATCTATAAAGCTACCCATAGAGCGAATACCAGTCCAATCCCAACCGATACCTCCACCAAACTTAGAGAGCATAGCCATCTCTTGGTAAGTATCAAAAATACCTTCGATATTATCGGGAGTAGAACCGATGTAACAAGATGAGAGTTGATGTCTTGTTGTTCTTGCATTGGAGAGCGTTGGTGTTGCTAACATCACCTCAAATTGACTTATCATATTGTAAAATTTGATAGCCCACTCTTGTCTGTTTTCTTCACGTTGTGCTAAAAACATAGAGATAGCCATAAACATATGTTGAGGGAGTTCTATGGGATTGGAGTTAGAGTCTTTTATCAGGTATCTATCATAAAGTGTTTTTACACCTAGATAGTTAAATTGAAGGTCACGATCTGGTTGGATATGTTTATCGAGCTCCTCTAAATCATACATCTCTTTAAGACCTAAAAGAATACGACCCTCTTTTTCACCTCTAAGAAAATATTTTTCTAAGGGTGTATATCCTGAAAAACCATTCACTTGATGATAAAGATTAAACATAAATAAGCGTGATGCTACAAATGTCCAGTTTGGTGCGTCTATATCTATTTTATCAACAGCAGTTTTGATAAGTGTTTGCTGTATCTCTCTTGATGTTATTCCATCACGAAAGTGAATCTGAGCATCGACCTCTAGTTCACTTTGAGATACATTACTCAAACCCTCTACGGCTGAAGATGTATATTTTTGAATTTTACCAATATCTAATGGTTCTATATGACCATTTCTTTTTACAACTGTTATCATATAATTCTTTCTAGTTTTATTTTTGTTTCTATTTTTAGTAAATTATTTGAGTTTATTTAAAAACTCTTTTGAAAATATTATCTACATTTTTAGTATAGTATCCGTAGTCAAAACACTCACGAATCTGCTCTTCATTTAATGCTTCTCTTAACTCATCATCAGCTAACAAGTGATTTAGATAAAGTGACTCACCTTTTTCATCTGTAGTAGCACGTCCAGCTTGAATCTCTTCCCAAACTTTCATAGCATTTCTTTGAACGATACGATAAGCATCTTCACGGCTAACACCTTGAAGTGGTAATTCAAGTAAAACACGTTGTGAAAAAACTAGACCACCTGTTAGGTTTAAGTTCTTCATCATATTCTCAGGGAAAACTGTTAGGTTAGCAATAACGTTATTCATACGGTGAAGCATAAAATCCATTGTGATGAAAGCATCTGGTAACCAGAAACGCTCAGTAGAGGAGTGAGAGATATCACGCTCATGCCATAGTGCTACGTTTTCCATAGCTGGATTTGCATACGCTCGTATCATACGTGCTAGACCTGTGATATTTTCAGTAAGGATAGGGTTACGTTTGTGAGGCATAGCCGAACTTCCCTTTTGACCTTTTGCAAAGAACTCCTCAGCCTCATACACTTCTGTACGTTGGAGGTGTCTTACTTGAACTGCAAACTTTTCTACTGTAGAAGCAAGAAGTGCTAAAGTAGTCGCAAGCCTTGCATATCTATCACGATGTACAACTTGGTTTGAACATGGCTCCGCTTTTAATCCAAGTTCTGCCATCGCATACTCTTCGAGTTCAATAGGTGCATGAGCAAAGTTACCCATAGCTCCAGATATTTGACCAACAGCGATAACGTCCATAGTCTGCTCAAGGTTAAGAAGATGACGAGCTACTTCATCATACCAAACAGCTAGAGTGAGACCAAAAGTGATAGGCTCACCATGAATACCGTGAGAGCGTCCAACCATAAGAGTCATCTTATGTTCCTCAGCACGTTTTTTGATTGACTCCATCAGAGTTTTAACACCATCTATAACGATGTTAAGAGAGTCTCTCATCTGAAGTGCAACTCCAGTATCAACTGCATCAGAAGATGTCATACCGTAGTGAAACCATCTTGACTCTTCACCAAGGCTCTCTGAAACGCTTGTGTTAAAAGCGATAAGGTCATGTTTAGTAATCGCTTCAATCTCTTCTATACGCTCTACTGAGAATGTTGCATTTTTTACGATTTTATCTGCATCTTCTTGAGGAATTTTTCCAAGTTTTGCCCAAGCTTTAACTGCCGCTTTTTCAACTTCTAACCATGCTGCATATCTTGCATGTTGTGTCCACTTTGCTGCCATCTCTGGACGTGAATATCTTTCTACCATTTATAATTCCTTATGAGTGTTTACAGATAAATTTATGCTAATATTCGCATAAATAAAAGTCATTTTTATAAAACGAAGTATAATGAAAAGATGATTAAAATAGGATGAAAAAAATGCCATTTGTAAAGAAGAAATTTTATGCAAAAATTAAGCAAAAAGCGTTTCTTTTTTTGATAAGTGAGTTGGGATATACACAAAGAGAAGCGCAACGTTTTATCTCTAAAGGACGTGTTTTAATAGATGGTGAAAAGATGCTTAAAACAGCTGGAGAGGTAGAAGGGGAGTTTGAATTTATCTATTTTGAACCTATAACTAAAGGGTTGCAGACAACTTTTGATGAGAAAGAGTTTATGGTTTTTGATAAGCCAAGTGGAGTTTTAATCCATCCCCAAACAAAAAAAACTCCCTACTCTTTAACTGATGAGATAAAGTATCAGTTTGGGCGAGATGCAAATATTACTCATCGAATCGACCAAGAGACGAGTGGACTTGTATTATGTTCTAAAAATAAAGAGAGTGAGAGAGAGATTAAGATGATGTTTCAAGAGCGAGATATGAGGAAAAAATATCTTGCTATGGTTCATGGAGAGTTAAAAGAGAGTATCTCCATAGAGGCTCCACTTTTACGTTCTCAAGCGCAGAGTGCAATGGTGAGAATGGTTGTTAAAGTGGATGCAACGGGAAAAGCATCTAAAACAGATTTTAGACCTCTAAAATATTTTAAAGATAAAAATATGACATTAGTGGAATGCTCACCCCATACGGGACGTCAACATCAGATAAGGGTACATCTTTTTCATATAGGTCATACTATTGTTGGTGATCCTATCTATGGACAGAGTGAGGAGCAGATGGTAAAATTTTTAGATAAGGTTTTAAGTGTGGAGGATAGAATAGATAATGGGGGTGCATCGAGATTGTTATTACATGCAGATGAGTTGGAGTTTGAACTTTATGGGAGGAGCTACCATATCAAAAGTGATGTTGATTTTGAGAGGGTCTGTTTTGAGAGTATGGAGGGGTAAACTATTCTACTCCACCATATTTAAAAGAAATTCAGATTTTAACCAACTATCTCTAGGAAGTTTTTGAGTATGATTTTCTAAGATAGATATTTTTATAGATGAAAAGTGTTCAAAATTTTTACTTATCAATTTTAACTCATTATCCATACCAAAAATTTCTATATAGGAGTTGATAATTAGTTCCGCTTTTTTGAAACTTTTTCTGCTTATTAGGAACTTTATCTTTACATGATAACTTACCCTTAAAAGATCCCCTATCTTCTCTCTTCTTGTTGAGAGTAGTAGTAGTTTTCCAAGAGTTAATTTGATGTTTTTTATATCTCCTTGAAGAGCATAATTTTCACATATTTTTATCATTTTCGACCAATCTCTTTCTAGTCTTGAGCCTAACTCAGTTGTTGTTAAACAGGGATGATTATCTAAAGTTTCATAACATAGTGGGAAATCATTACGAATATATGCTTTTTGAAGGAGCTCCATTTTTGTGTTTTTATAGAGAAGAAACTTTATTCGATGCTCTATTTGTGGTATATCAACAAGCTCTTTTATTAAGTTCTTTGCTAAGGTGATCATCCCTTTTAAGATATATCTCTCCACTTTTAAGATATTAGTTTCAATCTCATTCATTAGAGAGATAAAATTGGGTATGTTAGAAAATATTTTATTTTTTGATAAAATCAGATTGATAGTAGAAAAATCTCTCTTTTGGATAGCTTTTAGAAATTGTAAAAATTGATCTGTATGGTTGAGTATAAATTTTATTAAAGGTTTTTTTGAGGATGTTGTCATATGCTCTTGTAAGATAGCGATCGCTAAATCATCTCTTTTTAAAAGCATCTGACGTTGTGCATTTGAAAAAGTCTCCTTCCATAGGAGTTCCATCTTTTTATATTGAGGAGTATGGGTAAATGCTGGATATTTTGAACACATAGCATAGGCTAATGGGTATCTTTTTTCTAAAAATAGGATATTAAATTTAGAAAAATGCTCAAACGATTTAAATAAAGCTTCGATGTTCTCCTGTTTATAGTGATTGTTTTTTAAAGTGGAGGTGATCTCAATTGCTAAAGCGATATTATTATATGTAAGTGCTTCAACAGCTTTTTGATAAAGTATATGATATTTTTTCTCTAACTCTTTATGTTCTTTACTATCTTGAAGAAGAGGAGAGTGTTCCACTAAGTTAAAAGCCTTATCCAAATCATCAGCATCGATCAATCGTTTTAGTTCAGCAATCGTTGGTATCTCTATCTTTAATAACTCTAAATTTTTTAGAGCAACTAAAAGCAGTCCATTCTCTCCTAAAGCTATTTTATTTATATCTACTTCAAATGTGAGATAGTTATCGGAAACTATTTTATAGTTTTTTATATCGACCATAGCTAAAGAATCTGTTTGTGTATTTATCAGTATATATTGAGGGTTTGGCATCAATATAATCTGTGTTATATTTGAAAAAGGGGTAACTATTTTATCTGTTATTTTATTTTTATTAAAAGTGGAGATATAGATAGTGCCATCAACATCTCCACTCACGATAGTATCTCTATCTATAAAACATAAAGCATCTATACGTACACTGCTGTTTGTGATGATATTTCTATTTGCTCTAGCTAAAATATCTATAACAAAGATAGAACCACCATACCCTGAAGTAGCTACTAAATTTTCATATGTAGCAAAAGCACTTACAAAACTGTTTTTGATAACTTTATCTCTGGCTATCTCTTGAAGAGGGAAGGAACAGAGTCTTGAAAGAGAGGAGGAGTTGTTATATCTATATTGAAACACTCGTCCTTTTTTTGTACCACAAAATATATATTGAGAGGAGCTATCAAATACTACTAGAGTAATAGCTTCATCTGTTTTAATAGTTTTAATAATTTTATGTGATGAGATATAGAGTACATAGATAATATTTTTATTTGCAAAAGCGATAAATTTTCCATTGGGACTAAAAGCTAAAGCGGTAGTTTTTGAGTTTAAGTTTTTGTTAGCTATGTTGAAATCTGTTTCACATCTATCTGAATTTAATACTTTTGTGCCATGAAATAGAGTTGAGTAAATAACAATGTTATTTTGAACTGTTTGGAGAGCGGTTATTTGAGAGCGGGTAGTAAGACAGTTATCGATTTTAAGCATAGTAAATTATACCTAAAAATTTAAAAATAGAGTCACATAGAAGTGACTCAAAGAAAATTTAGCAAGATGGAACGTTTCCGCTATCACTTCCATATTCTTTAAAGAAATCAAAATAGTGAGGAAGATATTTACCTTTTAATGCTTTATCCGCAACATCAGGACAGATATTTCTAATCTCATCTGCCATCTTACCAGCATCATTAATCTCATCCCACTCATCTTGAGTATGCTTACCAGCCATAGCTGCACCAGTGATACCACAAGCACTCTTAAGTTTTTTCGTGAAAAGTTTTTGACCTTTAACTGGGTCAGCACTAGCAACAGTAGATCCTAAAGATAAAAGTAACGTAGCACTTAATGCAATTTTTGCAATGTTGTTCATTGTAAATCTCCTTAAATATTTCACAGTATTCTATCGAACAAACAATAAAATTAATATTTATTATAAAATTAGTATATATTATTTATCTATTTTGTTACTAATAGTTAATATTTTCTTAAAATAAAATATTAAAATATGTGTAGGGTCCATACCAAATATCATACCTTGTCATCTCCATAGAGAGTTCATCAGGCTCTATGGTGTCGTCACTATCATCACTCTGCTCAGAATTTGTATAGCTTCCACGTATTTTTATTCCAATATCAAAAGAGTAACCAAATCCTTTTACTACTTTAAAACGTTGTTGCCATAGATACCCAAGTTGGAGTTCAAGGTCAAAAACAAGGGAGAAGTTACTCTGAAATGTTATCTCTTTGTTAGATATATTTTCAACACTATTTTCAAAACTATTAGATAGATCATAGATACTCACACCTACACCAGTTAAACCTTGAAAATAAACAGTACTAAAATCTGTTTCATACCTTTTTGCATAGGCTGCTGTATCAAGTCCTGCTATAAGTTCGATGTTAGTGATACCAAATTTATTGTCTAAACCATAGTACTCTATATTTTTACTACTCCCAGAAAAACCAACTGTTGCAGGTGTTTCAAAATCTGTATACTCAAGACCACCATAAAAACCTCTCTCCTGCATAAGAAGTAAAGAGAATCTCTCCACTTTACTTTTAAACTCTTTTTTTTCACCATCGGGTGTAAGAGAGATAGCACCCGCTTTTTTATCTATAAAGGTGGTAATACCATTTATATTTGATGAGGTATAGGCAACTCTTAGAGTATCTGATTTTGAGATAAAAGAGTTAAAATCTATAAAGAGATTTAAAACATCACTCACATCTTTTGTCAGTTCACCCGCTTTTTCAGCTTCACTTTGCATATAACTAATAGCAAGTTGAGTCTCTCCTACTCTTCCTTGAAAATAAAGTTTTTTATAGATATTTTGAGAGATATCATATCTACTCGATGCATAGGTAACATCATCTTGTTCAACTCTTGTATTTGCATCCCAAAAAAGATATTCTAAACCTGTTCCTGCCATAAATGAGAGATAGCTCTCCTCTTCAAAGCCCTCTCTATTTGGTGCATTATCACCAATAGTTGCATACTGTTTTGGTGTGAGAGAGAAAGAGACTCTTTTGTCTGTTGAGGAGTTTGTTGTATTGATGATAATATCTTTATCTTTTATATATATCTCAGGATCAAAACCGATATTGTTTTTTTCATAGTTATAAATCCAACCAGATTTTACAGATTGTGTAGAGAGATCGATATGAGTTCCCATTATACCTTTGTTGTAGATATTTATAAGGTTATAGGCGACGAGATATATATTATTCTCATCTTGAGGATAGAGTGACAATATACCTTTTGTATCACTATGTTGTGCAAGAGTTATCTCAGAGTTGAGCCAATTTTTCCCATCCGATATATAGACAGTTCGGGAGTTTTTTTCAACACCTGCTAAGGCTATATCTCCTTGAAGATTATTCACAATTTTTGCAGACTCAAATTTTTTTGAATCATAGAGTTTTTTACCATCTTTATAGACCCCACTAGAGTTTATCTGCATCAATTTTCCATCAAGGGTGATAGCATCTGATAAACTTATAATAGTGATAGGAACAGAATACTCTTTGAGCTTATTGTCCACTATATGGTATCTTGTAGTACGCTCTTTTTTAGCTCCATAGGTGTGTGAAAACATAAGGTAAGATTTTGAGTTATATCTATTACTTACTATCTTGCTTACAGAGTCATTTGTGGGATAGGAGCGAAGAGTTTCACCTTGTTCATTTTCTAAAACATTGTAACAGCAATTTTTCTTACAATCTTTATGGCAACGTGTTCCAACATAAAGGTTAGGAACTTGCTTCATATTGAAATAGTCATTTTTACTTTGAGAACTATTTTGGAGAGTAGAAAGAGCATACTCCCCCTCTTGAAGATTGAGCTTTGCACTTAACTCCGATAGAAAGAGAAGAGATGACAGGAGTATTATTTTTAAAAAGATAATTTTTTCCTTATCTCTTTATCAACAGTAAAAACATCATCAATATTTTGAGGTAGGTCAGTAGATGTTTCAAATGCTTGAATAATAGTTTTACTTATATCCATAAAACCTATCTCTTTGTTTATAAATTTTTCAATAGCTACCTCATTAGCAGCATTGACTACAACACCAAGGGCAGGGTTTTTGAGAAGTTCTTTTTTTATCTCCCATATTGGGTATCTATCGGTGGTAATCTCACGAAACTCTAAATTTCCAACTTTGAGTAGATCTATATGATTTAAAATTTTTTCATCCATCTTTTCATCAACAGCATATGCAATAGGAAGTTGCATACTTGCATTTGCAAAGTGAGCCGTTGTAGAACCATCTTTGAAATCTATAAGAGCATGAATAAGTGACTTTGTTTCGATAATAGCATCATACTCACCCTCTCCAAAAAGCCATCTTGCTTCTAGGAGTTCAAACATCTTATTTACCATCGTTGCTGAGTCTATTGTTATCTTTTGACCCATAGACCAGTTGGGATGTTTTTGAGTATCGCTTAATGTAGCATTTTGAAGTTTATCTAAATCCCAATCTCTAAATGCACCACCACTCGCAGTAATAATCATCTTCTCTATGGGTCTCTCTTGCATCAAATACCAAAGTCCAAAATGCTCACTATCTATGGGTTGAATCTTATTTATATCTATAAAAGCACCACAAGCAACTAAAGATTCTTTGTTTGCTAGTGCTACTTTTTTTCCATTTTTGATAGCTGTTAAAGTTGGAGCAAGACCTAAAAATCCAACAAGAGCATTCACCACTAAAGAGCTAGAGGAGTTCTCTATCACTTGTAAGATAGCATCTTCTCCAAACTGAACATTATTATGATTTACTTTGAAAATATCCTCTTTTTTGGCAATAACAACTACTTGTGGAGAGTGTTCTAAAATCTGTTTATTTAAAAGTTTTATATTCTCTCCAGCAACTAAAACTTCAATATTGATATTGAATTTTTTAGCTATTATAAGTGTATTGACACCGATAGAACCAGTAGAGCCAAGAACTACCAAACTACACTAATCCACGAAGAAGTACAAGCATAACAACACCAGCAAATAGGTAACCATCGATACGGTCTAAAACTCCACCATGACCAGGAAGTAGGTCACCACTATCTTTTACTCCAGCAGAACGTTTTAAAGAGCTCTCATAAAGATCACCAAAGATAGAACTTACAGCAACACCAAAAGAGATAAGAAATGCGATACCCATATCAACAATCCCTAAACCTGCAAACATACCACTAAATGTTGCAACAACTATTCCCCCTACAACACCTTCCATCGTTTTATTGGGACTCGTTTGGCTAAAGGGAGTTTTTCCTATACTCTTCCCTACCGCATAGGCTCCAACATCTGTCATCGCTACAACTATGAGTAGCCATAGAAGTGACATAACACCATATTCTTGATACATAGTAAACATAAAAAGCATACCAGCAGTTGGATAGATAAATGGTAAAAAGTTTTTCCACTCTACATTTTTATCATAAGCAACAGCACTTGCATAGAAAACACCCGCTAAAACAAAAAGGTCATCACCATAAGGGTATATCCCTGCTAGAAGCCAAAGAGCAACAGCATAACGTGTTAAAGAGTAGTGTTGTACTTGAAAAAGTTTCATAGACTCTTGAAATGCTAAAATATATACTGCACCAAATGTAAGCCACATTATAAAGAAGTTATCTATGTAGCCTATTATTAAAACAGCAGCTACTAGAGCTAATCCCGTTTTTATTCTTTCACTGTGAGAACCAAAAATAGCCATAATTTTTTCCTAAAAATTGTATTTAATCTGCTAATTATAGCAAAGGAGACTTTAGTTTTTTTATCTGCTCA
>JAYEGK010000055.1:0-4694 GCA_034716265.1 Campylobacterota bacterium | reverse complement strand
TTCCCCTGTATTACAGAAACAAGAGATTCAAATTCATTTAAGCCTCTTTTTCGAGAGGTATCAATAATAGATCTAATATTAGCATAATTTTTTGCACCATCAAGTGACTTAAATTGACCAGAAACTTTTTGACTCATTTTTTATGGAAAACTGATATTTCAAAATGCTTTTTTTCAACACTAAAACCTTACTTTTAATATTTAAATATTTTATCATTTTAAAAATTCACTTTCGATTTTAAGTGAGTTTTTGAGCTTCTTTTTCTATGTTTTCTTGAAAAAAGCTACTATTACTGTTGAAAATACCTAAAATTTATAGTTTTCAATTATAAATTTCATGATTTCCAGTCAAACTATTAGGAGTCACCTCTTCATAAACATTTTTAACAGGTTTTACATGGGTATCACGTCCATATATAAAACTCTGTTCATCAACTATGATTTTATATGCTTTGTTAAGAGTTAAGGCTCTTGAAGTCGAAGGGATTAAGAGTTTAGAGATATCAGTATGAAGTTCATCTATTTTCTCCTGCTTTAAAACACCATTGTCAAAATATTTTTCAAAAATCTCTTCGTTATCCCTAAACTCGTCACCTGCTCCATTTTCTCTTAAATATCGACTATATTCATACTCACCATTTTTTGTAAGTGGTTCTCCTATATTTTTAAGACCCTTAGCATCCTGACTCCAATGATACCAGCCATTTTGCTTTGAAGTATGGTCAAACTTTCTTTGAAAAACAAAGGTGCTGTCAGCTATAGAGCCTATACCACTGTGACAGCCTATACAGTAGAGAGTCTCTTCATAATTTTGAGGGCGAAGTTCTCCATTTTCATCTTCTATAAAACCTTGGTATGTCCAACCCAAACCAGTTTGAAGTCCTTGTTCACTGTCGCCTTGTATATTTCTTAATCTATCTGGAAAAAGATCTTTTTCCATTATCTCAGCCATAGAGGCATTTTGCATCTGCGAATAGTTGTTCCAACTATCTTTTTTTGCATAACGCAACTCTTTCATACGGGGAGCCATTGTGACCTCATCGTTTACTACATCAATATAGCGAACACTGTGTAAAAATTCTGTTCCCTTTGGATACAAACCAGGCGCTATAAGGTACTCATTTGTTTGAAGTAACTCTTTTGCTTTTCCCACATACGTCATTGAAAAATCTGTTATTTTTTTTGTTGCTGAGTTATAAGATGGTTTTAACCATACAAACTTAACTAGGTTTGAAAGGTTTAAAATACCATCAGCGTTAAGATCTACTCCGTAAATATTTTCATCAACCTCATCAATGCTTATATCTTTCTCTTTAATCAATGATTCTACAATCGCTAGGTTTATTTTGTACACCTCTAAACTAAACTCAGAGTGAGCATTTTGTCTAAATGCAAGAGGAAGACGAATGAGTACATCATCAAAGCTTCCATTTGTAGGCCAAAAAGTGCCTAGAAATGGATAGTAAGCAAAGGCTCTCCATCCACTATATAAGCCATTTTCATCTTTATCAAAACCCTCATCATCAAAACTAAAAGAGCAATCAGGCATATATCCATTCCAGATACCATCTTCATTTACATCCCACTCACTTGGTAAAGTTTTAAGTTTTTGAGCTAAACTGAGTCTGTTTGATTTATCCTTATAATTATCAGTTCTTACGTACTCTAAAATATCTTTATCTTGAATAGCTTGGACATACTCCGTTCTGTCTTTAAAAAGATTTGTAAAACGGTTTAGCACTGTATGCTCTCGCATATCATAAAGAGTTTGTAAATCTGCATCATCTATGTAGTTTGGTTCTTGAGAGTTTATATGACATGAAAAACAAGGGTTATGAGATATATTGTTCTCATCTGTTGTTTTAGTATAACATTGAGAAGTCACATAAGCTGCTGGGTTATGTGAAGCTAGTTTAGATTTAAAATCAATACTTATAGGCTTTATATTTTGAGGAAAACTAGAGTTATTTTCTTGAGAAACAGGCTCTTCTTGAGGATTCTC
This sequence comes from Campylobacterota bacterium, assembly GCA_034716265.1. Taxonomy (GTDB): domain Bacteria; phylum Campylobacterota; class Campylobacteria; order Campylobacterales; family Sulfurimonadaceae; genus Sulfurimonas. Next base: position 2,693 of record JAYEGK010000055.1, on the reverse strand, counting down.
TTGTGTTGATGTAGTGCTACAGCCATAGAAAAGAGCAGCTAATAAAGCCATACCAAAAAGTGTTAGTTTCATTAATTTTCCTAAAAACATAAATTTTTACTCCTCAAAAGAGGAGTAATGCTTACTGAATTTCATAAATAGCTGTTGAGCCACTTACTTCATAAGAGATAACTAAAAGATTTTTACCATTTGGAGATGAAGCCGCTGGAATAAATACCATTCCCTCTGGAGAGATGTCATTTTTCTCGTGCGCTACAAGATACTCAACAAATTTAGGAGCATATGGATTTGAGATGTCATACATAAGTATAGAGCTCTGTCTCTCTAATCCTATGAAAGCATAAGTTTTACCATCAATCACTCCTATAGTAAGAGCTTCAGGTTCTGCACCCTTATTTCCACTTCTTCCATCTATCTCTAAGTCATCATGGTTATACAGCTTAGCTTCGTGTTCTGCAACAAGCAGAGAGATCTCATAACCACTATCCCATACAAGTGCACCCTTGTCATCCCAGATAGAGAAACTTCTTCCACCAAAAGTATAAAGTTCTGTAGTAGTTGAGATGTCATTCATAACTTTTAAATCATTGTTATCTGAATAAGCATCCGCTATTGAAGCATCAAGAGTCATGTTCTTGATTTTTTCCTCATCAACAAACACATCAGTATCATTAGAGTCTAAGTACTCTCTGCCGTCACCCTCATTTGCAGTCACAAGATAAGTTGAACCACCAAAATAGTACGATGTTATTGTATCTGGCATGTAAAGGGCTTTAAGTCCTGGGTAGTTTTTAAAGCTAATCTTTCCATCCTCTTCAATATCCATTTTGTTGTCTGTTGAGTAATCTTTTGAGCCAAATGATTGAACACCTTTAACCGTTGGTGTATCATCACTTATATCTATCATAGCTACTGCATTATTTTCTTGGAGAGTTACGTAAGCTACATCACCTTTTATAGTTATATACTCAGGCTCCATATCAAGAGATGTGTCATCACTTGGCGTACCACCTTTTCTTACAGGCGTTGTGTCCTCTGCATCTTTTAAGTCTGCATCTACAAAAGTTATTTCTGCATAATCACCAGTCGCTATATTTATAACTCCTACACTCCCGTTTACATCTATATAAGTACCATTTGAAGCATCTGGTTCACCCTCGTTAGCAACGATTATTTTTGTACCATCTTCGTTAAACGTTACCATATCTGGTAAATATCCAACTGTTACATTTTTATCGTATGTTCCATCTGTATCAAATAGAACTACTTTTCCTTTTATTGCTACTTTGTCAGCACTTCCAACTGCAACAGCTACATTACCTTTGTATGTAGCTACACTCTGAACAGCTGAACCATAAGCAGAAAGATCAATAGATTTTACTAATGTAGGTTTTTGAACATCTTCTAAACTAACTACATCTATCTTATTTGCTTTACCATTTGTAATAAAGAGTTTTTTAGAAACTGCATCATAAGCAGAGATTTCACTTCCACCTTCAATACCGCTATTGTATGCTCCTAGTTTAATAATTCTATTACCATTTAAAGTATCAAGGTTTTTGATTGGTCCCATTACACCTACAGAAGATTCAGCGACATCTACAGTATCTGCATTTGGATGTTGTGTTACCGCTGTCATATATCCAAAACCGTTGATGTTTTCATACCAAAATGGTGATGTAGTTTCAGCACCAAGTGGAGTTGAAAGAGCACGGACTAATGAACCATTTTCAATGTCATGAGCCCAGATGATGTTGTTTAAATGGGAAGATGTATCTTCACCAATAAAGAGAAGATTAGAGCCTTTTAAGTAAGTAATATTATCGGGATTTGAAATTCCGTTAACATCACAACTGTTTCCTGCATATGATGAGTTTTCATCATAAACCTTAGGAGTTCCTTCGATGATTGAGTACATATTACCCACTACATAAGCACTCTCTATATCTGTTCCATTGCTATCTTTTTGAGTGTTAGGAGCAACATCTAAAGCATAAACACCACCACAAGGGTTATATGGAAGTTTGATGTCGTTGTTTGAGCCAATGTCGTACTTAGTTTCAGTAGAACCCTGTTTTTTATTGTCTTCCATACCGTAAGCGATAGCACTCATAGCCACAAAAAGCTTGTTATGTTCAGGTGAGAAAGTGATTCCTTCCTCTTTTCTAAACTCTGTAGTTACACCCATAAGCGCTGCATATCTTCTTGTCTCTAAAAATGCTGCTGTTTGTTCTTGTCCATCTTTTACACTTAAACACTCGTGACCTGCAGTTGTGTTTATAGAAGTAAATGTTGCTGGACAAGTTCCATCCTCACTTACATCTTCTGAGTTAAAGATATCGCTAAATATTGGTGCATCATTTGTTTCAACTTTATTATCTGGATCAAGTATAGTTTTAATGTCAGCATCTGTAGCATGTCCCAACTTTATCCAAGAGAGATCAGCACGACCACCATCTACATCACTATTTTGAATCCACTTAGCGCCGTAAAGAGTACCTGCACTTAAATCTTCCATCTTATCAGCAACAAACATGAAAAGACCAACATTTGTACCATCATCACTGAGGTATACTGTTTTTCTATCTGGCATAACATAAGAGAGTTCATGTGACATTCTACCCATAGCATAGTGCTTTGTATAAGTTGCATCTCCATTTGTCTCTATTGAAACTTCTGGAGTCCAACCGTAG
>JAYEGK010000054.1:0-4782 GCA_034716265.1 Campylobacterota bacterium | reverse complement strand
AGAAATCCTTTTAATAAAAATGAGATAATCTTACATTTTTTAGAATAAAGAGTAGGTGTTTCTTCTATTGTATCTATGAAATCTGTTTGCATCATTTATTATATCTAATTATATGAAATAATTTGTTTTTATTTTTTAGATATACTCTATTTCAAAATAATTACAAGGATTTTAAAGATGGCTAAACATCAGTTTCAAACAGAAGCAAACCAAATGTTACAATTAATGATTCACTCATTGTATTCAAATAAAGAGATTTTTGTTCGTGAGTTAGTATCTAACGGCTCGGATGCACTTGATAAATTAAATATGTTAGTTTTAACAGATGAAAAATATAAAGATGTAACTTTTTCACCTCGTATCGATATAGTAGCAAATAGTGAAGCGAAAACTTTAACGATTAAAGACTCTGGTATCGGTATGAACGAAGAGGATTTAATGAACAATCTTGGTACTATCGCTAAGTCTGGAACAAAAGCATTTTTAGAAAATCTTTCAGGTGATCAAAAAGAGGATTCTAACCTTATTGGTCAATTTGGTGTTGGTTTTTATGCTTGTTTTATGGTTGCAGATAAAGTAGAAGTAACAACTAAGAAAGCGGGTGAAGAGCAAGCTCTGTTATGGACAAGTGCTGGTGATGGTGAATTCGATATAGAAAAGACAACACAAGATGGTCACGGTACTACTATCGTTATGCATCTTAAAGATGATGAGAGTGAATTTTTAGAATCTCATAGAATCGATACAATTGTAAAAAAATACTCTAATCATATACCATTTCCTATCTTTATGGATAAAGAGAAACATATCCCTGCTGTTATGGATGATGAAGGTAAAGAGGAGGTTGAACCATCTCGTACAGAGATAGAAAATGAGCAGATTAATAAAGCAAATGCACTTTGGACAATCGCTAAAAAAGATGTTACAGATGATGAATACAAAGATTTTTATAGCTCAATAGCACACTCTTCTGAAGAGCCATTAACTTGGATGCATAACAAAGCTGAGGGTGCAGTTGAATACACTACACTTTTTTATATCCCATCAAAAGCTCCAATGGATATGTATAGAGTGGATTATCAAACAGGTATAAAACTTTATATTAATCGTGTTTTTATTACTGATGATGAAAAAGAGCTTATGCCAACCTATCTACGTTTCTTACGTGGTGTGATTGATTCTAAAGATTTACCTCTAAATGTTTCTCGTGAGATTTTACAATCAAATCCTACTATGGATAAAATCAAGAAAACTTCTGTTAAAAAAGTTCTTTCAGAGCTCTCTAAAATGGCTAAAAAAGATAAAGAAAAATATAATACTTTTTATGCAGAGTTTGGAAATGTTCTTAAAGAGGGTCTTTATAACGACTTCGATAATCGTGAAAAGATTTTAGAGCTTATGCAGTTTAATACTCTTAACTCTAACGAAACAGTTATGATAGAAGAGTTTGTTAAAAATGTAGATGAAGAGAAGAAAGAGATCTACTATATCACTGGTAAAACTTCTTTAGCGATGTTAAAATCTTCTCCATCATTAGAGCGTTTTAAAGCTAAGGGTATTGATGTTTTAGTTCTTAACGAAGAGGTAGATACTATAATTTTTCCTATGGTTACTGAGTACAAAGATTTCAAATTAGTTCCAGTTGCTGACGCAAAATTTGAGGAGAGTGAAGAGGAAAAAGCTAAAGAGGAAGAGGTCGCAAAAACTTACGAAGGTTTAGCAAAAGAGTTTAAAGATACTTTAGGCGAAGCTGTTAAATCAGTTGAGACTACTTCAGATTTAACAGACTCTCCAGTTTCTCTTAAGATAGACAAAGAGGATCCAACATATCAGATGGCACAGATGATGAAACAGATGGGTCAAGGTATGGATACACCAGAACCAGCTCCAATCTTACAGATTAACCCTAATCACGAGCTGATGATGAAGTTAAAAGATTCTGCTGATCAGAACCTTGTTACTGATGCTGCACATGTTTTATTTGATCAAGCAAAGCTTTTTGATGGTCAAGAGTTAGCGGATACTGCTGATTTTATTTCACGCTTAAATAGAATTATTACAAAAGCATTATAATCTCTTTTATAGCATATATTTTAAATATATATGCTATCTATACAATTTTTTAGGTAGTAAAATGTTTACAGGTTTTTCTTTTACAAATGCTATATCAAAAGAGGAAGATATAGAAAACACTCTTAATTCTCTCTCGATAATATGTAAAGAACAAACGCATCAAAAGTTTTTAGAGTTAGATATATGTGATTATCATTACTCTATAGAACAAGCGATGCAAGATTTAGATTTGGATAAAGAGTTGATAGAGGAGTTTCTTGATGCGTATGTTATTCAAATATTAGGGGTGATTTCTCAGTTTGAAGAGTATTTTGAAGAGCTAAGAGATAATGACCATACTATGATTTTGTTTGATTATAGTTATATACGAAATTTAGCACATAAAAATCTAGGTGTTGCAAGAAATTTAAGAATCAAAGATGCAGAAAAACTTCTTAATGCAATGATGAAAACAGAAAATTTAGAGTATTTAGAGATATGTTTAGAGGCCTTAGAACTGTTTGCTATTCGATTGAGACCAACTACAGCCTATGATTTTCTTAAATCAAAATAATCTTAAAAAGATTATTTTAATGAATGGGAGATCATCTCTAATTTTCCCTTAGGTTTAGAAACTGCTATTTTTTGTTTCTCTTTCACAGGGAGAATAAAAGCTAACAGTATGAATATAAAGGAAAACACAACACCACTTAAAATGCTAAGAATCATCTTTAATTTAAAATCTTTCAAAGTATTACTGTTGGTGTGTCATATATACCCAAAACTCTTTGTGAGTATATCCTTTATTTAAAAAGTAGATTTGGAGTATACCTACTCTATATAAAGTAATTGCCATTTTAGCAAAAGGTATAAAAAGACTCAAACTTACAATTAAAGGTTGTTTTTTATCGCCTTTAGAACTTATCATCTCTTGCATACCAATATTTTTAGTAAGATAAACACCAAACATAATCGAAAATGCAAAATTAAGAACAAGTCCAAAAGTCATATAGGCAATCAAATCTTGTTCATTTATTCCAGCTATCATTGATAATCCTCTTTTTAAATTTATATTAAACTATATCTTATCTAAATATTACTTATTCATAAGCACTAATTTTTTTCTTTGTATAAAATGTACCAAAAGGTATAAGCGATGCGATAAAGAAAATAGTTGTATCTTTTATAGAGAACTTAGCTTCTTGAGAGGCTGTAGCAAGCATTATTAAAAATCCTATAAATAGTATACCGTGAAGCATACCAACAATTTTAGTAGCTATTGCAATTCCTAAAATATATTTCATAGGCATAGCTACAAATAATAATAAAAGATAAGAATATCCCTCTACTGTATTGATTAGTCCAAAGTTTTTAACACTTTTCATTGTCTGACTCTCTTTTTATAGATAAATTAGATGAAAGTATATAATCAAAAAGTAACAATATAGATATTCAAAAAAAGTGTTTATAGCTCAAAACATTTTTTAAACATCTTTATACTATACTAAAGGCGAAAAAATTATGAGTAAAGGTAATTTATGGAAACGAACCTTATATTAGAGGGTTTTAAATTTATGGGATTAGGAATGGGAACAGTTTTTCTATTTTTAATTACTCTGATAGGTAGCATGAATCTCATGTCATATATCGTTCATAGATTTTTCCCTGAACCACAAGCAAGTGAACCTGCTTCAGCAGCTCCACAACAAGACAATAAAAAAATTATTGCGGCAATTACAGCGGCAGTATCACATCATAGAAATGGTTAAGGATTAAAATGGCTAAGAAATTTATAGATGTAATGGATACAACTTTTAGAGATGGTTTTCAGTCGGTATACGGTGGACGTGTACTAATGAAAGATTTTTTTCCAGCTGTTGAAGCTGCGAAAACTGCTGGAATCAATCACTTTGAGTTTGGTGGTGGTGCTAGATTTCAATCTCTTTACTTCTACTTAAGAGAAGATGCTTTTGAGATGATGGATAAGTTTAGAGAAATTGTTGGACCAGATGCAAATCTTCAAACGTTAGCGCGTGGTGTAAATACAGTTATGCTTGATACTGGTTCTAAAGAACTTATAGATCTTCATGCAAAAATGTTTAAAAAACATGGTACTACCACTATTAGAAACTTTGATGCTCTTAATGATGTTGAAAATCTTAAGTATTCAGGTGAAAGAATCTCTCATCACGGTCTCAAACATGAAGTTGTTGTAACAATGATGGATCTTCCTCCAGGATGTCAAGGTGCTCACGGTGTTGATTTTTATGAAAAAACTCTTCGTGATATTTTAGATAGTGGTATCCCTTATGATAGTATCTGTTTTAAAGATGCATCTGGAACATCTAATCCTCAAAAAGTTTTTCAAACTGTTAAGATGGCTAGAGAGTTAGTACCTGAAGGAACACACCTACGTCTTCATACTCACGAAACTGCTGGTGTATCTGTTGCTGCTTATATGGCTGCACTTGAAGCGGGTATTGATGGTATAGATATGGCTGCTGCTCCTGTAAGTGGTGGAACATCTCAACCAGATATTTTAACTATGCTTCATGCTACAAAAGGTATGAACTATGATCTTGGTGGTTTAGAGATTGGGAAGATTTTAACATATGAAAAAGAGTTGCAATCTTGTTTAAGTGATTATTTTGTACCACCAGAAGCTACTATGGTTTCTCCTATTATCCCATTTTCTCCAATGCCAGGTGGCGCATTAACTGCAAATACTCA
>JAYEGK010000053.1:0-21083 GCA_034716265.1 Campylobacterota bacterium | reverse complement strand
GATGAAGAGGAAAAGACAGAGAGTAAAACTCATACCTACTATATGAACTTTTTGGGTTTACTAGAAAAATCTTTCAATGTAAATAGCTCCATTCTTATCTATAAAAAAGAGTTAAATAAAAAGAAGTTTATCACAGATGAGACAGCTGATATTGTATTTGGTGCCTATACTGAAAAGATCGATACAGGATCAGTTTTAGAGGATTATTTAGTTGATAAAGCGCTAGCACATCAGATACCTATCTATGTGAGTGATGAAAAGGGAGATCCAACAGCAACGTTAGATACAGATAGCGATTATATAGCAGCTATTCCCTCAGTGATAGATGGAGAACTTGTTGCTATTTTAGCTATCAAACGTATGCCTTTTATGTCTTTTAATAGAGAGATTCTTACATCAATCACAATACTTTTAGAGTATTTTTCAATAGAGATAAGTAAAAGTGATCTGCTAAAAAGTTCTGATACCTTATCTATTCTTAGCGATAGGGAGTTTCGTTTTGAATATGCTCGTTTACATTTTATGTTTTTAAAACATCAAGTAGATTCTATTATTTCAGTATTTAAAATCGATAATGAACTGCAATATGCTCGTGTTCATGAAAGGGTAAAAAAGATGTTACGTTCACTGGATAAGGTGACTACTCTTTTAGAAAATGGGTTTTATTATGTTGTACTCCTATTCCCTCTTCATGATAAAGCAGCTGCAGAGGGGTATTATAATCGTTTAATATTTATATTGGAAAAAGAGGAGAAGAGAGATTCGAAGTTTGATTTTATGTTTTTTAGTATGGATGATAACTCTCTTTTAAATAAATATTTACGAGAAGATTATGATAGCTAGTTTCATCCTTTTTGTGAGTGAAAACTTTATTGTACTTTTTTTTATACATATAGTCGTTAGTTTAATGATGGCAAAGATATTAACAGAGTTTACAAAAACACGTTTTGTGCAAAACTCAAAAAAGATGGCAGATAAAGATGAGTTAAGATTACAGGTTGCAGAAGCGGAGTTAAAGGATAGGAGTCATTTTTTTCAGCTAATTTTTAAGCTATTTTTTGAGATCTCTTTTCATAAATATAATCGTTTGTCAAGTATGACATTTATCTTCTTTTTTAATTTCACTATACCTCTTTTTGGTATTTTTGTATCGAGTTGGATTATGTGGTACTTAATGAATATCACATATTCAAAAAAAGTTGAAAATACCAATATCTTAAATCTTGATGAGTTTAATATGGGATTTTTAAAAGTTGAAAGAATGTTTGGTGAGGGTTCAATGTCTGATCTGATGACAAGTGAATATGCACCAAAGTCTAAAAAACTTATGGCTCTCTCCTCTTTATCTACAAATCTATCTCCGGCAAATTTAAAAATTATTAAAAATACTCTTTTTAGTACAGATGATGAGATTCGTATGTTTGGATATGCTATTATAAATAAAGCAGAACAGAAGTTAAGTGCTAAAATGAATGTCTATTTAGAAGCTTTTACTGAGGAGAAAGAGAAAAAATATAAAGATAGAGATGATGAAAGAATGGCTCATTCTGCTAAAGAGCTAGGTTTTTTATATTGGGAGATGGTATATATAGAACTTGCTCACGATAGTTTAAAAGAGAATTTTTTAAATGAGGTTATTACCTATATAAATATCGCTAAAGAGTTTTATACAGATGAAGTTCATAAGATTTATGAAGATGTAGTGAAGTATGAGAAAATATTTCAAGAGAGTGAAGGGATCCAAGAGGATAAAGAGTATCAGGATAAACATGATACTTTAGAGTTAGAAAAACGTAAATATGATAATTATAATGATATATGTACAAGGTTATATGTTTTGATGGGGCGTGTTTATATGTATAAAAAAGATTTTGATAAAGCTGCAACAGAGTTTACAATAGCTCAAGAGTTAGATACAGCAGAGGCATCATTTGTATTACCCTATTTAGCAGAGGTAAACTTTTTACTTGGGAACTATACCCTTGTACATTCAATAATGAGTCAAGCAAAAGATTTAGAAAAAAATGCAACACTCTATCCAATAGCACAGCAGTGGAAGGTTATATAATGCATTTTAGTGAAGAGAGAAAAGAGAAGATTCGAGAAAAAAACAAGATATGGAAAACATTATCTGAAGAGGATAAACAGAAGGAGTTACAAAGTAGAAAGAGTGAAAATATCGATATTATGCTTTTCTCAGAGGGAACATTTCCCTATGTAAAGGGTGGAGTCTCCTCTTGGATTTTGCAACTTATTCAAGGTGTTCCTGAGTACTCATTTGGAGTTGTATTTGTAGGTGCTTCTGAGTATGATGAAGAGGGCAAAAAGATGGAGATAGGGTATGTTCTTCCAGAAAACCTTGTTCATATAGAGGAACACTATCTCTTTGATTTTGATACAAATACTAAATCAAAAAGGATAGAGGGAAGTAAAGAGGGTTTTGAATCTATCGAAATTCTTTATGAATCTTTTAAATCAGGTGCAAGAGATATTCCAGAGATGTTACAGAAGATAGATTTCTATATGAAAGATGTAACCTTTGCAGATTTTTTATACTCAGAACGTTCTTGGGAGTTTATAAATAAAGCTTATATGGAAAACTGTCCAGATGTTCCTTTTGTGGATTATTTTTGGACATTGAGAAATATTCATAAGCCTATCTGGGTATTAGCAAAAATTGTTGAAAGGATGCCAAATACAAGAATATTTCATGCACCCTCTACAGGTTATGCAGGTTTTCTTGGTGCATTAGCTTCCTATACTAGAGATAGGCCATTTTTTCTAACAGAACATGGTATCTATACAAGAGAGAGAAAGATCGATATGCTTTCTGCTGATTGGGTTGAGTATAAAAAACCAAGTTTACTTCAACAACCAGAGGAGTATAACTATATAAAAAGAATGTGGGTTAATTTTTTTGATAAGGTAGGTACTTTTTGTTATAACCGTTCAAACTACATACTATCACTCTTTTCAGGAGCACAAAAGATACAGATTAACTTTGGTGCAGATGAAAACCGTACTATGGTTATTCCAAATGGTGTTGATGTTGATGGGTTAGCAGCTACTAAAGTAAATAGAGAAAAGGTGTTACGTCCTATCATAACATTGATTGGGCGAGTTGTTCCTATTAAGGATATAAAAACATTTATTCGTGCTATTAAGATTACCTCTGAGAAGATTCCAAATGTTGAAGCTTGGTTAGTTGGACCAGTAGATGAGGATGAGGAGTATGTAAAAGAGTGTCAGCAGATGGCTATCTCTTTAGGTCTTAAACAGAAGATGCAGATATTTAATGGAAACCATAGTAATCTTACTCCAGCAGAGATAGAAGCACTCCCCGATACTCTTAAACTGTATGGATTTAGTAATATCAAAGATATTTTACCAAAATCAGCACTTCAAGCACTCTCCTCTATTAGTGAGGGTATGCCTCTAGTTATCCTTGAGGGTTATGCAGCAGGTGTACCCTGTGTTGCAACCTCAGTGGGGAGTTGTAGGGAGTTAATCGAGGGGGCTATCGATGAAAAAGATATCGCTATTGGACTTGCAGGTGCTATATGTGGTATCGCTGATCCTCAAGCATTAGCAGATCAATATATACGACTTTTAGATTTTGAAAATGGTGATTGGCAAAAAGCTCAAGATGCAGCTATTGAGAGAGTAAATACATACTATAGACAGGAGATGTTTTTAAAAGATTATAAAGATCTCTATGATGAAGCGATCGATTTAACTTGGGATGAACTAAAAGCGAGAGTTTTTCCTTTTTATATGCCAAAAGTAGCACCCTATCCAAAAATTATGTTAAAAAAGTTTGATATAGTAAAGTTCACTATATCAAAACCGATGAGTGAATAACGATGGCAGGAATAGGATTTGAACTTAGAAAAGTATTAAAAGGGGATAGACTTCTCTCTTTAGCAAAGGTATATGGCTACTCCGCTATTTTGAGTTCAGGCTCTTGGGTACTATCTATCTTAGCTATCGCTGTTGTTGGGCTTTTAAATGTTGTCAATTATGGAGAACAAGCGGAGGCATTTAAACTCCAAGTTGTGATTACCTACTCTATAGCATTGGCTTCAAGTCTTGTTATCACAGGTCTTTTACAGCTTCCATTTACTAGATATATGGCAGATTTAATCTATAAAAATAGAGAGAGGGAGATCCTTCCATCCTATTTTGGTGCTATATTTTTAGCATGGATATTAGGGATTCCCTTTGTTGTTCCTTTATATATCTGGATATTTCCAGATCAGAGTGCTTTTTTTATAACAACTGCTGGGGCAACATTTCTTATTCTTTGTGGTGTTTGGATATCGAGTATTTTAGCTGCAAGTTTGAAATATTATCATGGTGTTATCTGGGCATATTTTATCTCTTATACTTTTATTGTTGTACTTACATATTTTAATGGTGATAACTTAGAGATGTTACTTTTAATATTTTTTGCTGGAAATACGATACTCTTTACTATTTTAATGACCTTTATTGTAAAAAGTTATGATTCCTCCATATTTATAAAGATAGAGTTCTTTTTAGCACCAAATTTTTATTGGACTTTAGCGATAGCTGGATTGACATATAATCTTGGTTCTTGGGTAGATAAGTTTATATTTTGGTTTCATCCAGCTACAGGATCTGCTATTATAGGAAAGTTTCATGCTTCGATAGTATATGATATGCCTATCTTCTTGGCATATATGTCTATTTTACCTGGAATGGCTATATTTTTTTATAGACTAGAATCTGATTTCGCCGAAAAGTATGAGCTTTATTATGATGCGGTAAGAAGTGGAGGGACATTAGGGACTATTCGTGGATATAGAGCTGAAATGGTAGAGATTATCCGTCATGCTATTCGTGAAATCTTGATGATACAGGCTATTATCGATATATTTCTGTTTTTAACAGCTCCCTATGCTTTTGATTTTTTAAATATACCACAACTCTATTTAGGTCTGTTATATATATTAACAGTTGGAGCATTGTTACAGGTTGGATTTATGTCTGTTTTGGCAATATTATATTATTTAGATAGAAAACATGTTGCTATGTGGTTATGTATATCATTTTTTGTTGGAAACACTATTCTTACTTTAATATCTATTGAGATGGGTCCAGCATTTTTTGGATATGGGTATACAGTATCGCTTTTAATATCGTTTTTTGCTAGTTTAATTGTTATACGAAATGAGATGGAGAGGTTAGATTATGAAACATTTATGTTGCAGTAGGTTTATATTTTTATCAGTTTTCTTTGTGAGTTCGTTGTTCGCTTCACTCAATGATAAGAGTGCAATTTTCTTTTATGGAGATCATATCTCCTATCCAATGGTTGGAATACATGATTATATAGTTGTTGAACCCGATAATATTAATCAGTTTGCACATGGTTTTTCTGTGTATAAAGATAAAATGTATGCGCGTATCGCTATGAGTGATTTTATAGGTAAGAAAAAAAGTTTAAAAAAACTACTTCAAAGAGAGATAAGTTCTCTAATACAGCAAGGATTTACAAATATTTTCTTAGATGCCAATGATGTTGAAACGCATAAAGGGGCATTAGCAACTTTTATAAACTCTTTTCATAAACAGTACCCACAATATAAACTGATTCTTAATAGTGACTTTGATCTCCTTGATGCAGTTGCTCACTCTATTGAAGCGATAGTGATAGAATCCTATATGGATGAGGATGTAGAAGATCTTTTAGCCTATAATCTGGATATTTTAAATATAGAATATGTTGATATTAGAGATTTAAAAGATTCGATGAAGATGGTAAAAAAAATTAAAAATAGGGGGATGATTCCATATATAACGACAGAGTATACAGATATTTATGGAAAATCATCAAAGAATGCGATAAAAAGAGAGATTTTTACATTAATTAACACTATCCATGAATCTAAACTACCTGATGCTCATCAAAATGGGGCATTATCATTAGAGTACTTAGGGTATATTCAAAAGCTTCATCAAGCAGATGTTGCTTTACCAGACCCAGTATCTATGACACAGTATGCAGGAGTGGTTATCTGGTTAAATCAGGAGTATAGTTCACCGATAAAACTGATTCAGTGGGTACTATCATTAGATAAGTTTGATATTAAAGTTACATTTGTAAACAATTTTGGTTTTGATGCAGATGCAATTATGTTAAATAAGTTGGGAATTAATATTACTGAAGGAAAGAGTGGAGCAAGGAAAAAGAGAAAAACAATCATAGAAAGAGATGATATGATAGGTTTTGAGATAGAACCCTCTTTAAGTAATATAGGTTTATATTTAGATCCAAAGAGTTCAAAAGCACTCTTAACATTTAAAGATATTAATGGATTAAAATCAACTCCTTCTGCGATTACACCATGGGGTGGTTATGCTATGGCAGAATCTTTTATGCTGGAACTACATAAGGAAAATATCTGGATTATCGACCCTTTTAAATTTTTTGCACAAACATTAAGATTGGAAACTTTACTTGTACCAGACACATCAACAGAGAATGGAAGAAGGTTGTTTTTTTCCCATATAGATGGTGATGGGATTATGAGTTATTATGAATCAAATCCAGAACTTGTTTCTGGAGATACTGTTCTTTCAGATATATTGATACCCTATAAAGTGCCCCACTCCGTTTCTTTAATTGGAGCGGAGATACTGCCAGATGGTCTCTATCCTGAACTCTCAGAAAGAATGATAGAGATAGGGAGAAAAATGTATGCACTTGATAATGTTGAAGGTGCATCTCACACTTTTACACACCCCTTTTATTGGAATAAAATAATTGATGGAAAGTTAGATCGAAAGTATAGACTCAAACCAAAAGGGTATGAGTTTTCAATGTCTCATGAGTTTGATGATCTATTTGTTTTTTTAAATGATTTAAAACCAACTCATAGGGAAAAAATAGAGACAGTTTTTTGGAGTGGAGATTGTAAGCCTCCAGAGAGAGTTTTAAAATATATAGCAGAGCGAGGTATTAATAATATTAATGGTGGGGATACTACCATTATGAATTCAGTTCCATGGATTGCTCGTATTGCACCTTTAGGGTATGAAAGAGGGGATTATTATCAGATATATACAGGGGCTACTAATGAAAATGTTTATACAAACGATTGGTTAGGACCATTTTGGGGATTTAAAAAAGCGGTTCAAACATTTAAACTTACAAATTCACCAAGAAGATTTAAACCTATTGATATCTATTATCATCTTTATTCTGGAAGTAAATTGGCTTCATTAAATGCTCTTAAATATAATTTTGAGTGGTCTATGAAACAGGATGTAATGCCTATATTTACATCTGCATTTGTTCCTAAAGTTAAAGATTATTTTACTGTTTCTATGGCTAAAGATGGAGATAACTGGTTAGTTGATGGTATGCATGATTTAAAAACTCTTCGGATTGAAAAAGAGGGTGCTTCTGTTAAGTTTAAAAAATCAAAATCTACAATGGGTATTAAACATTTTGAAAATCACACCTATCTAAATTTAGATAGATCCAAGAAGCATTTTATTACAACTAGTGAAGATGATAGTTATAAAAAGAGTAGTTATCTTATCTCATCAAATGCTAAAATAGTTGATTTTAAAAGAACGAAAAGGAAGCAGATGCTCTCTTTTGATGGTGATGTTGAATTAGAGGTTAGTTTTCATTTAACAAAAAAATGTAAGTTAAAATCTATACCAAAAGAGAGTAGAAGAGTAAAAGATAAAAGAGCTATACACTTATATTATAAAGATATAAAAAAGGCTACTCTCAATGTATCATGCAGATAGTGGACATGAAAAAGTTTATGTAATAACAAATAAAGAGTTACTATTTTTAATCTTTATTTTTACATCTATGTTAGTTTTTTTATATCCTAAAGCTCTATTAAAACAGCAGATTATGGCAGAAACATCAAACTATAATTTAAGTATGCTTTATCTGAAAAATTTATTGATACATAGTCCAAATGATGAATCTTTAATGCTTATTTTGGCTGAACAGAGTTTAAGAAATGGAGAGAGAGAGAGATCATTGGAGCTTTTAGAGTTTTTACATAAAAGTAAAAATCATAAATTTAGAAAAAAATCTTTATTACTTGCTTATGAGTTACATAAACTAAATTATCATGATTCAAAAGATGAAGAGTATAGAAAAAACCTTAAGATAAAACTATCGAAGCTATTTACAATTATCTATAATGAAAAAATATTTGATAGAGAAGAAAATAATGATTGGCATAATGAAGCTATATTTAATAACCATACAGAAGCTACATATCACTATTTAAAGATAAAGCTGTTAAAGGATCCAAAAAATATTAAGTTACTTGAGAGTAGATACTATTTAGCTATTAACCTAAAAGAGAGGGAAAACTCTCTTAAATATGTTAAAGAGCTTATTCAACTTGATAAAAAAAAATATGAGTATTGGTTGGATGCTTATTATTATATGTTAATCACACAAAAGAGTTTTAAAAAAGCGGAGGTTCTTTTAAAAGGTCAAGCAAAACGAACATCGGTATGGCAACAAAAACTAGCAGAGTTCTATTTTATGAGAAAATTGTTTAGAAAATCATCAACTGAGTATATCTACCTATTTAATAAAATGGATAGTTATAAAAAGAAAAAGAGCTATTATATGAAAGCGGTGGAGGCTTTGCAGTTTGGAGGTTTGATGCAGGAGAGTGCATCTCTTGCTCATAAATATGAGAACTATTATATTAAAGATATAGTAGTTAGAAAATTTTTATTAAAACTTTATATGGCTACTGGTAATTTAGAGTATGCAGCGCAACTATCTAAAAAAATATTAAAAGATAGATTATAAGATGAAAATTTTATTTACTCTTTTTTTAACAATTTTTTTGATGGCTGAATCGGATACAACTCACGATGATGGAGAGTTACGATTAATTTTACAGGTATTTTTATATAAAGGCGATATCGAAACAGCATATAAAGTAGCAACACTTGGTTATAACCAAAATAAAGACTCCTACTACTGGAATCAAAAGATGGCAGAGATCTCTAAATGGACAAATCGTTCGGCAAGATCGATAAAACATTTGAGGTTTGTATATGAGGAAAAATATGATAAAAATATTGAAGATGAACTTATAAAATATGGTACAGAATC
Source organism: Campylobacterota bacterium (assembly GCA_034716265.1). Lineage (GTDB taxonomy): Bacteria > Campylobacterota > Campylobacteria > Campylobacterales > Sulfurimonadaceae > Sulfurimonas. The sequence goes on along the minus strand of JAYEGK010000053.1, from coordinate 11,947 downwards.
TTATCAGTATGATACGATAGAACCTTTAGTTATAAGTCGAGCATTGCATAATCCAACAGAGAAAAATATAGATTTAATGATTCATGTTTTTAAAGAGATCGGTAATCCTGAAAAAGTTATTAAGGTTTTAGAAACTGAGTATTATAAAGATAGAGAAAATACTATGTTTTTGACAAAGGCATTAAGATTAAGTTTAGAGTTTGGAGATATGGAACTTTCTAAAAAATATGTCGATATTATCGAAACGAAAAAGCCCTACACACAAAAAGATGGATCATTATTGGCAAACTATTATTATATTCAAAGAGATATAGAACAGGCTTATAAAAGTTTATCCTATGTAGATAACTTAAATATTACCAATGAAGCAGATAATGTAAAATATTTTGAGCTAGAGAGCGATTTAGGTTGGTATCTACAAGATAATGAAAACTCTGCTTTAGCATCTAAAGAGTTGATGGAGTTAAATAGAGCTCGTTTGGTTGATTATGAACGTATATTATCTGTCTTTAATAAAAAAGATCCCAAACTTGCAGCAAGAGCAGCTAAAAAATCTTATCTAAAGTTTAGATTAAATTATCTCTTTTATGCATATGCAAATCATATATTGTCCTATAAAAAGGTTGATGATCTTAGAAACTTAATAGCTAAGATAGATGAACAGAAACTGCCCTTAACCAAAGTACCAGAATATTGGGTTATAAAATCAAGAGTGCATAAATTTTATAAAGAGAAAGAGTTAGAGGAGGAGGCACTGCTCTATGCATTGAGTCTAAATCCAGAGAGTTATAGGATGCGTTTAAAGATACTATTTTTTTATATAGAATCTAAAAATAGTGAAAAATTAAAAGCACTACTTTCAGATATGGATAACTTACATCTAGATCCTAGTTTCTATTTTCCTATCGCATCAGCATATTTTCAACTTAATAATATAAATAGAGCCTCATTTTATACTCAAAAATTGATCGCATTAGAGAGTTCAGTGACACAACTTTTAGAGTTTAAATTTATGCAAGCATATATCTATCAATCTCAAAATAATGAAGCCTCTTTTATTGGTTATATGGAAGATATATATTTTGGTTTGAAAAAGCAGGCAAAATTAAATCCTAAGTTAAAAGAGGATAATAAACATCTTTCCAATTTTCTACGTGCAGCTATACATATATTGAGTGCAGATCAATTTAAAAAGAGGTTGAAAAAGGCTAAAAAGTTTTTAACAAAAGAGAACTATCAAGATATATCCTACTCTTTTGCTATTAGACATAGTGCCTATGAAAAAAGTAGTAAAATCTATCATAAAATTGCTAAAAAAGAGTTGTGGCTTCTTTTTAGTAATAGTATGGTTTTTAATAACCACTCAGGAATAGGAAATATTTTAATTAGTGAGTTGAAAAAAATATCATCAAGTGAAGCATCTAAAGCTGCCTATGGTGATGGTCAGCAATCGCTATCCCAATCTTTAGCATTTGATAGCCTTTTATATAATGATGGAAATCAAAACTCCTATATACAACATCTTAATCTGAGTCAAAAACGTTCCGATCTATTAGATATAAAGGTAACAAACAATGATAAAGAACCCCTCTCTCAAAATGCTCTTTATATAGATAACACTCTTTATCTAAATAATGGATATTATTTTAGTTTTGGTGCTACATATTTTGAAAATAGATCATCAGATGAAAATGAGTTAAATAATTTTCCTACAGAAGTTTTTAATGGCGATATAGGTTTGAAAAAAGAGTTAAGAAAAGGTTATCTTGCGATAGATTTAGAAGCTTATAGTGCAATGAAAGATTATCTAGGATTTACACTATCTGGAAACTATAAATTGAGTACAGATTTAGTTACAAATATAGTTGTAGCTAAAAATAGAGAAGCAGCAGAGGGTATACAACTTCTTTTAGGTGGAAAAAAAGATATGCTCTCTTTAAATCTAGTATGGAGTATCTTAAACTCAACATCTATAGACTTTTTATATGAAAGAGATAGATATAGCTCTCAAGATGATGTTTATATAGGAAGTGGACATTATGGAAAATTATCTTTAAACTATAAGATACGAAATGGTTATCCAGATATGAAAGTAGGAGCATTTTATGATAGAGCAACCTATTATGAAACCTTGAAAAGTAAAGGTGTTATGGATGATTTTAGAGATAAAAGTTATTCAGCACTACCACTAGATTTTTATAATGTAGGAGTAAATTTTTCCTATGGAATGGGAAATAGTGGAAGTTATACACGAGTATGGAGACCCTATTTTGAACTTACTCCATCTTACAACAGTGTTACAAAAGAGTATAGTTATGGGTATCATATAGGGTATGGTGGAAAGGTTATCCATCAAGATCATCTTACGATAGGAGTTATCTATACAGAATCAACAAATCCTCTTGAAAACCCCAGTTATGAGTTTTATTTAAATTATAAGTTTATGTATAAGCATCCTAAATTATAAAGGAAAAAGATGAGAACTATCTATCGATTAACTATAATATTTTTGTTAGTAACAACAGGGCTTTTTGGAGCTTTAAAAGATAAAAGTGCCATGGTATATTATGGGAACGATATATCCTACTCAATGGTAGGGATACATGATTACATCATAGTACAACCAGAACTTATCAATATCTATAGCCATGGGTTTAAAATTTATAAAGACAAAATGTATGCTTATGTAAGTATTAATGAGATTCAATCAAATATCAAAGAGTATCAATATGTAGATGAGAGTTGGATTGTAAGTGAAAACCCAGAGTGGAACTCAAAAGTATTAGATATAAAAAACAGAGATTATCAAGAGTTTGTATTTAAACGATTGATTGAGCCACGAATGAAGGAGGGGTTTAAAAACTTCTTTTTTGATACTTTAGATTCCTATCAGTTAGCTACAAAGACAGATGAGGAGAGAGAGGCGAGTAGAAAAGAGTTAGTTCACTTCATCAAGGAGTTTCATAGACGTTATCCCGATTCTAAACTTATCATAAATCGTGGATTTGATATTATTGATGAGGTTCATGAGGGGATAGAGGCTGTTTTATTTGAATCCTATTATCGAGGATTGGGTGGAGTAACAGGATATAAGGAGCTCTCAGATGGTGATAGAGAGTGGATAGATATTCATCTGGATAAAATTAAAAAGTATGGTATAGATATAATTAGTTTAGAGTATCTCAATGCAGATAGTATAGAGAGTGAGGCTAAAGAGGTTGTTGAAAAGATAAAAAGAAGGGGTATGATCCCTTATGTATCACATCGTGAATTAGTAATCTATGGAAAATCATCAAAAAATGCGATAAAAAGAGAAGTGTTCACTTTGATTGATGAGTCAGTAGATGATAGACTCTTACAACTATCAACAAAACAGGGTGCTTTAGTATTAGAATATCTGGGTTATATACAAAAGGTACATGATATAAATCAAGGTCTTCCAGATATAGATAAGATGCGACACTATAGTGGTGTTATAATATGGATGGACAGTTCATCAAAGAAAAACCCTAAAGAGTTTATAGTTTGGATTCAAAAACTGATAGCTATTGGTATAAAGGTCTCTTTTGCTGGGAGTTTTGCAGGTTTAGAAGATGGTAAATATCTCAAACCATTAGGGATTAAAATAACATCTAGTAAGTATAAAAAAGCGATTTTACATCAAGATAAAATGATCGCTTATGAGATAGAACCTACGATGTCAGGTTCCTCCCCAAGAGTAAAAATCAAGCATGTAGTAAAACCTCTTTTAGTGTATCAATTAAGTAACGATAAAAGATCAACCGTATCAGCGATAACAGAGTGGGGTGGCTATGCTGTAAATGAATCCTTTATGACCTATATGAATAAAAGTGATCTATGGATTATCGATCCATTTGAGTTTATTCAACAATCATTAAGATTGAAAAAATTGATAGTTCCCGATGTTACAACAGAGAATGGAAAGCGTCTTCTTTTTACCCATATAGATGGTGATGGAATTATGAGTAGAGTAGAGGGAGATCAAACACGTTTTGCAGGGGATGCTATTTTAGAAGATATTTTAATACCCTATAAAATTCCCCATTCTGTTTCGGTTATTGGTGCAGAGATAGATGCTGATGGACTCTATCCTGAACTTTCTGAGAAGATGACAGAGATAGCAAAAGAGATCTATAAGTTAGATAATGTTGAAGCGATTACCCATACATTTACTCATCCGTTTGATTGGGGTAAAATAGTTGATGATAATTTGGATAGAAATTATAGACTCAAAGTAAAAGATTATAACTTCTCTCTAGAGAGAGAACTCTCTCAAAGTATTCGAGATATAAATGAAAATCTGATTCCAAAAGGAAAACCATTAGCCAAAACAGTTTTTTGGTCAGGAAACTGTATGCCACGGAAAAATGCTTTATCTCATGTATATAAAAATGGTATCTTAAATATGAATGGGGGTGATACTCTTATAACGATAGATAAACCTTGGTTAGCAAATATTGCTCCTTTAGGAATAGAAAGAGCAGGCTATTATCAGATATATACAGGGGCGCAAAATGAGAATGTATTTACCAATGATTGGTTAGGACCATTTTGGGGATTTAAGCGAGTTGTTCAAACATTTAAGCTTACAAACTCACCAAGAAGATTAAAACCGATAGATATCTATTATCATATATATTCAGGTTCGAAGATGGCTTCTTTGAATGCATTAAAGTATGTATTTGATTGGTCTATAAAACAGGATGTTATGCCTATTTTTACTTCTGAATATATTCTAAGAGTGATGGATTTTTATATAGTATCCTTTGCACAAGATGGAGATGATTGGTTACTAGATGGTATGAAGGATCTAAATACTATACGTATTGAGGAGAGAGGAGCATCTATCGATTTTAGTAGGTCACAATCTGCATTAGGTATAAAACATTTTGAGAACCATACTTATATCAGTTTTGATAGCTCTAAAAAACACTACTTTACAACTAAAAGGGATAGTAGATATAAAAAGAGTAGTTATCTTATCTCATCAAATGCAAAAGTTATCGACTATGATAACTTTAGTGCTAAAAAGAGAAGATTTTCATTTAAAGGGCATGTAGATTTAGAGTTAGATTTTCATCTAGCAGATGGTTGTAAAATATACTCAAAACCAAGAGCAAAAAAAGTTTTAAAAACAAAAGAGAGTACAAAACTGTTTTATAAGGGAAAAAAGAGTGCCGTTATAGATATTAAGTGTAGATAATAGAGATTTTTTTATGAAAATAATAGTAAAATGAAAATAGATTAAATAAAGTGAGTTTTTGATGAAAAAAGTATTGATTACAGGTGTTGCAGGTTTTATAGGTTCTCATATCGCACAAGAGTTATTAAAAAGAGATGATATAGAGATTATTGGTCTTGATAATATTACAAGTGGACTTCAGTCAAATCTTGATCTTTTAAACTCTTTAGATACAGAGAATAGGTTCAGATTTCATAAGTTAGATATTAGAGATTTTGATGCTATGAAAGAGGCTTTAAAAGATGAAAAGATAGATACTATCTATCATTTAGCAGCTCTTGTATCTGTTCAAGAGAGTATGGATAACCCTATGAAAAGTGGTGCTATCAATATTCAAGGAACACATAATGTTTTAGAGTTAGCTAGAGTTTTAGATATTAAGCGTGTAATCTTTTCAAGTAGTGCCGCAGTCTATGGTGATGAGCCGACACTTCCTAAAAATGAGAACTCTTTAGTAAAACCTATCTCCCCTTATGGACTTGAAAAATCGGTAGGTGAACAGTATATGCGTATCTACAATGAAGTCTATGGTATAGAGTGTGTAGTGTTTAGATATTTCAATGTTTATGGTGAACGTCAAGACCCTGCAAGTGATTATTCTGGTGTTATCTCTATATTTAACGATAAACTAAAAGAGAAACAGACGCCTATGATTTTTGGTGATGGAAAACAGTATAGAGATTTTGTATATGTAAAAGATGTAGCACGTGCAAATATTGCTGCTATGGATATGAAAGAGGTATCTTATGAACTTTTTTGTGTAGGTACAGGGAAAAAAACTTCTATCTATGATGTATTTACCGCTTTTTCAGCAAGATATGATGTTTCAGGTGAACCGATCTATAAAGATGCAAGAACAGGAGATATCTTAGCATCTGTATGTGATAATAGAAAAATATCTCAAAAATTAGGTATTACCGATTTTCATATTTTTAAAGATACTATCCATAACGTATAGATACTCCAACACTCCTGTTATTAATGTAGCAGGAGTGTTTTTTAGATACCATTACACACTAAATTAAAAGAGTGATAATGATAACAACTACAGATATAACAGATATTATAACGGTTCAAAACTCCTGCAAAGAGATAATCCAAGAGCTCTACACCTATGACTCCAGAACCGATGAAACGATACGCACTCACTATAAACAAGCAAAAATTGATGAAGCGATCCATTTAGAGATATTGAAATATGATAGTTATGATGATAGATTGAGTTTATCCTCCGATACACAAAACTACTATAAAGCAAGACTCGGTCAAAATAGTGAAACTAATATTGGTCAAGTTGCTGAAAAACTACAAAAACTACAAAGATTTTTACAGATATATAATATTAGAGTTAAAAAAAATGAGGAGGTTGAGAAGGATTTAAAAGCGATATATCAACTTTTAAATCAGATAGTCCCTCTTTTAAACCATAACCTTCAAGCGATATCTTCAAACTCTATCTTTTCATTTAAAAATGAACCAAATTTTGATATCAAAATTTTAAATCTTAATGTTTCAAAAGAGGAGATAGCACAGCTTATTGTTGCTTCAAAAAGTGTTGATGATTTTTTGCAAAAGGAGCATCACTTTTTTAGATCTATGAATGATAGAAAAATCACATCAGTTATTTTAAAGATAAAACATAACAGTGTACGTCTTGAAAGCTCTTTTGGTATCTTGTTTAAAGAGATAAAAAATTTTATAAATCAAACTCTTAAAGATGGTGAGTTTATTCAAAAGATAAAAAAACTCAAAGAGTTAAAAGATGATAACACTCTGTTTGATAAAACAAATATAGAGGAGGAGATAGCTAAAATCACACCTCTTCCAAACACTACAAAAGAGAAACGTCTTCATCCTGATGATAAGATGCATGATTATACACAGATGTTGCAAAAGATTGTGAAATCAAGAAAGATAGATATTGAGGTGCATAAGATAACCAAGCCGATAGATTATGATATCGAGACAACATCAACTATTAAAAAAAGAGTTTATGATTATCAAAAACTACATCAAAAGTTTTTATATCAGGATAGTGATCTTATCTCATTTTTACAGAAGCAAAAGATAGAGGATGAAAGATTGTTAGGTGTGTTTGTCAGAATGTTGAAAAACTATTCATTAAATTATGTCGTAGATAGTGATAGGTTTGTGAGTGTCGGTGAGAGAGTTTATGCTGAGGTTTTTAGTGAAAAAAGAGAGGAAAAAAATTAATGTTAATAGAAACAAAAGAGTTATTACCACAATATATGCAGAAGATATATGCCATTATCTTAAAAGGTGGCTTTATAAATGAGAACAGTTCTAAAAATTCAAATACAGAGATATACAATGCAATAACTACTAAAGAGAGTGAGATTCGTGCTTATTTTCTTCCTCTAGGCTATATTTTAATGCATCGTTCAGGATATTTTTACTTTGCTCATGATGAAGCTTCGGATAAAGAGAGTGCTTTAGAGAAGATAGTAGATTATATAGATATTGTAAACTTTTTAAAAACAGTTGATAATAGTTTTAGTATCGGATATAGGTTTAAACTTAGTTCCATAGAAAACCAATTAAACAGTAGCATAGAGCTTCAAGATTTAGCAAAAAAGATGAAGGGAATCAACTCTAAAAGCAATAGAGAGTTTGTCCAAAAGATAGTAGATAAACTGAAAAAAGATGGTTTTGTAGAGGAAGTTAGCACACAAAATGCTGAATTTATTGTACTTAACTCCTATGATTATATAGAGATGTTTTTAAGTGAGGTGGAGATTTATGAGGAGGGAGTTTGAAAGAGGATATATTTTTTTGGCTAAGGTATTGATTTAACCCATTTGTTTAGTTGTCGTCCTTATCCGACTTTAGAGGTTTTTTTTAGATACCTTCCATGGATTCCAACTATCTCTATAAGAAACTTTAAATAAAAGCTCCATGATGTGGGCAAATGTTCTTACGAGTCTGAGATACCAACCTTGATAGATTGGCATAAGAGGGATAAATAAAAAAAGTTTCCAATCCCTATATCTAAAAGTATCTCCAAACATAGCGATAATGATTAAAAATTCTAGTGTATTTGTCATTAAGTACAACATATAGTTTATTAAAAGTATATAGGAAAGATCAGCAGGTGATTCAAAAAAAAGTAGTTGAAAAAGGTACATCCACCAAAAAAAATTAAAAACAAAATTGTAGAGTAAACCATCTCCAAGAGAAAAGAAATTTATCATTTCAAAGTGTTTGTTAAAAGGATCTATTAAATCTATATGTTTTCTAAGTCTAAATCTTATTAAACTTCTATCCCATCTAAAGCGTTGTTTTGAGAGTTTAGTTATGTTATTTGGTACATTTGTATAGGAAATTGCATCATTTGCAAAAGCTATTCTAAATCCAAGTTTACGTATTTTTATCGTAATATCACCATCTAGTCCTGGTCCAATATCCCATCCACCAATTTTATCTAAAATATCTTTACGAAAAGCTCCATAAGCTCCAGATATAATTTTTAAAATATTAAGCTCATCAGCGATTGTTCTACCAATGGAGATTGTTTTAAAGTATTCAACACCCTGACATGATGTTATGACTGATTCGTCTATATTTTCCACTCTGATATCGCCAGAGACACCACCAACGTTTTCATCTAAATAAAATGGAAGTATAATATTTTCTATCCCTTTTTCATCCATATTTGTATCGGCATCAAGATGGATTATAAATTCACCTTTGGCAAGTTTAAGTGCAGTGTTTGCAGCAGAAGCTTTTCCACCACGTATGGGATGTGATATAAAAACATCTATAAGATTATTGTTTTCTAACTCTTTACATATTTTATAGGTATTATCATCACTTCCATCATCAACAATGATAAGTTCATATTTTTTGTAAGATTGTTTTTTGAGTGATTGAACAAGTTTTGGGATATGTTTTCCCTCATTTTTTCCAGGTACGAGAATACTAATGAGAGGTTTATTTCTATGAAGTGATTTTCTAGCTATCTCTTTTTGTTGTTTCTTTTTTCTTGATAATATTTTTGCTTTTAAGAGTACTACCAAGTCAAGTGATACATATCTAGTAAATTCAAATATTAAAAAGTACCAAAACAGATCAAAAAATCTATCTGACTCTATTAGTCTTGTAGTGTACTTAATAACCTCATCAAGGTATTGAAAAACTTCACTTCTCACTAACTATATTGCCATTTATGTGTTGTTCAAGTAGTTCTATGGAAAACTCTTCATTTATCTCTATCGCCTTATAATCTGAATCTATATCAATATTGAGACTCTCTTTAAATAGTTCTTTTATACTTTTATCTAGTCTTGATAAAACTATATTTGTATGGCTGTATGGTGTCTCAACAAGCATCATAAGAAATGTTCTTTTATTTAAAATGCTAATTACATCAGATGTCCTAAGATGTGAAAAGATTATTTCTCCAAGTTGCTCAAAAATATCTTTTACATCGGTTGATGTATATATATTGGTTAAATTATTTAAATTATATATTGCTATTGATGTATCAGATTTTGTATATCTTATTGTTCTGCTATGTTCAATCGTTAAAAACTTTTTAAAGAGATCATAGGTAAGGACATCTAAGTTTTGACTAAATTTTTGAAAAAACATTTTATCCATCCCCAATATAGCAGCATCTTGAGTGAGTGATGTAAGTTCATAAGATTTTATTTCACGTGAAGTGAAGTAGTTCGCATCATCGCTATATTGGCATTGGTAACACTGAGCATATATGTAGGGTTCTTGGAACTCTTTTAAGCAGGAATGGCATAGGTATATCATAGATGGAATATCATAATCTTGAGCAATTTGTTTAAGTTTTTTATTACACTTTTTACAGATTAATTCACCATTTGGTTGTAAATATTCATGTTTTGGTGCCATATTTGCACATTCAAAGTGATGGACTAATTCATCAGATTCTAGGTCTGAACTGTGACAGTCTGGACATGTTTCTTTGTAGTTAATAAATCCTGCTTCACATTTAGGGCATTTGTTGTTGTATTCAACAAATTTACCTAAAAGAACCTTTTCATGTTCAAGTGTTTTCAGTACACTAAAAATAAAAGGGTCTTTATCATGAAAGAAACCATCAATTATAGGATAAGAATAACCAAATACTGTATTTGTACTAGCATAAGGTTCTAAATTTTTAGCACGTGTATATAAAAAACGAAGTATTTTTGTTTCTATATTTTCTTCATCATCTTTAGTTTTTTTTTGAATTATTTTTTGGACTCTACTATTTATAGTGGCTAGATTTTTGTCATTATTTAGATTTTTAGCGACATCATCATTAAATGTAGCTATAGTTAAATCAATAGTTTTTTGAAGATAGAGATCCTCATTGATGCTATTTGGTGTATATAAAACAATGGGCTTTAGAAAGAGGATTGGCAATTCTTGTTTTTTAATATAGCTTATAAGATTTAGAGTGTGATAGATACTGCTATTTAAAACTATAAACATATTTTCATTTTGATATTTTAATATACCTTTTTTAAATTCATTAAAAGAGATAGTATTGGCATAGTTGTTTTGTTCATCTGTAATTAAAACCATTCATAAATCCTTATCTTCACTCGTATATGACTAAACTTTTTCCATCTTTGTATATCTTCTTTATTTTTTGCTTCAATTATTACCTTAAAAGAAGTAGGGTCTTTGAGTTTAGCATCTCTATACTTATAGTCATTAGATAATAGTTGTGAATAGTAATCTTTTATAATTCCTAACGATTTGGTATTATCTGGAAATAGTATAGTTACTTCTTTTCCTATTTCAAGTGATTCAATATAGCTTTTTCTAAAGTAAGCTATAATTTTTGTACTTTGAGGTTTCTCTAAGACCATGACAGGCTCCCCTTTTTTGACATATTCACTTTCATTTTTTAAAACTTGTTGCACTTCAGCTTTATACTTTGATAGATAGTTCTTAACTCTTACAGTTTTATTTGTAACGGTGATAGATTTTAAAATATTTTTGTAAGCTACTAAGTCAACTCTTAGTAGTTTGATATCGATTTTAATCTTTAAAATTTCTGCTTCAAGACTTTTTATCTCTTGTTTCTCTTTGTCATAGAGTTCCAATATAGAGAATTTTTTAAGTTTTATAAGTTTTTTTGTTTTAAAGTGTAGTAGCTCTTTATCTATTGCTATTTGTGCTTTGATTTTTTCGATACGGTTTTTAGTATCTAAAAGAAGTTTTTTTGCAATGTCATCCTCTTTGAGAGTTACAGAAACAACTGTAAAGAGTGTTTCATTTATATCAACTATATCACCTTTTTGTTTATCTATTTTTTGTAGTACACCATCAAATCGAGCAGGATACTCTATCTTATCTGTTGTCACTACCCCAGTTGCTCGTTTGAGATAAAAGTTAGACAATAAATAGTCAAGTAGTGTTGAAAAAATTACTATGAGTAATAGAAAGTAAAACCATCGAAATATATTTATTCTATTTTCTATTTTAGGTTTACCTTCTCTACCATGTGATAATGAATTGAGCTTATTTTTTATAATCATAATCTATTCTTTACTGTAATAGTTATCAAAACTATTGTGTGAAAAATTTTTATATCCTGCATCATAAAGGATTTGTGTTATATTCTCTATATCGTACTCATTTGAAAAATACTTTATATCTATGTTTATAGTAACTCTGTTTTTTTGTATAAAGCTTATT
>JAYEGK010000052.1:0-4830 GCA_034716265.1 Campylobacterota bacterium | reverse complement strand
CTGGTACAATCCGTGCTGATTTTGCTGAAAATATAGATGCTAATGCAGTTCACGGTAGTGATTCTGTTGAAAATGCAGCTATCGAAATCGCATTTTTCTTTTCAGAAAGAGAAATTTCATAAGTAATACTTTTGAAAGTAACACTTAGAAAGATAACGAAAACACCATTAGACTTTAATGTAAAGTCTAATGAAATAACTTTTAAAGGTTATTTGCAGTATGATTCTGGCAAATTAATTCTGCTAAAAGCAGATTTAAATGGTTCAGTGACTACTCAATGTAGTAGCTGTGGAGAAGATTTTCAATTACCATTAGATGAAAAAATAGAATTTTTCATCTCTGATGGTCTTTATAATGATGAACATAATATCGATATAGATGTTGTTGAATCATTTAACTCTTCTGTTGATATTGATGAGATTTTAATCTCTGAACTTGAGCTTATCAAAAGTGATTATCACAGTTGCGAAAATTGTAAAAACTAAAATTTAAACAAAGGATATAGATTATGGCAGTACCTAAGAGAAGAGTGTCTCATTCACGTTCAGCGAAAAGAAGAACTCACTATAAAATTACTTTAGCTAAACCAGTAAAAGATGCTGATGGAACATATAGATTACCACATCACATCAACCCAACTACTGGTGAGTATAAATAATCAATGGTAAAGATTGCTATTGATGCAATGGGTGGGGACTTTGGTCCCGAACCAATTGTAAAAGGTTGTATACAAGCACTTAAGAAAAAGAACTTCATCCCTATTCTTGTAGGAAAAAAATCAGAAATTTTACCTCTGTTACCAAAACGTTATAGAGATAAGATTTCTATCATAGAAGCTGATGATGTTATTTCTATGAGTGATGCAGCCACTGATGCAGTCAAACGTAAAGAGAGTAGTATATATAAAGCTATCGACCTTGTAAAAAAAGGGGAAGCGGATGGTGTTGTTTCTGCTGGTCATAGTGGTGCAACAATGACACTTGCTACTCTAAGACTTGGTCGTCTTAAAGGTGTTTCTCGTCCTGCACTTATCACTTTTATGCCTACAAAAATTGGATCGCGTACAGTTATTTTAGATGTAGGTGCAAATGTTGATTCAAAGCCTGAACATCTTGTAGAGTTTGCCATTATGGGTGGATGTTATGCAGAATATGTAATGGATATTCAAAACCCAAGAATTGGTCTTTTGGCCAATGGTGAAGAGGACTCTAAAGGGAATGAAGTTACAAAATCAGCACATAAACAACTCCAAGGTTACAATGGATTTATAGGAAATGTTGAAGGTGGTGATATTTTCAATGGTTCATGTGATGTTGTTACTTGTGATGGTTTTGTTGGTAACCTTGTACTAAAAACTAGTGAAGGTGTTGCTTCAACGATTAGTCAACTTATCAAAGATTATATTCGAAAATCACCTATCGCTATTACAGGTGCACTTCTAATGAGAAAAGTGTTTAAACTTCTCAAACAGGAGATAGATTATGCAGAGATAGGTGGTGCTCCACTTATCGGTATAAAGGGTTGTGCTATCGTAAGTCATGGTAAAAGTAATCCTAAAGCTATCGAAAATGCAATATATCAAGCTATTCACTATGTTGATGCTGATGTGAATAAACATATATTAGAAAAAATCCAAGAGTATAATCAAAAGGAAATATAATGGCTTATGCAGCTCTAAGATCTATCGGTGCTTATGCTCCAAAAAACATCTTAACAAATGACGACCTCTCTAAAATGGTCGATACAACTGATGAATGGATAACAAAACGTACTGGTATCAAAGAGCGTCATATTGCAGATAAAGATGAATATACAAGTGATTTAGGTGTTGAAGCAGCAAAGCTAGCTATTGAGAGAAGTGGGGTAGCGAAAGAGGATATCGATATGGTTGTCTGTGCGACAATCTCTCCTGATTACTTTACTATGCCATCAACTGCAACTATTATCTCTAATAAACTTGGACTTCCTCCTGTTACAGCCTTTGATATCTCCGCTGCTTGTACAGGTTTTGTATATATTTTATCTATTGCAAAAGCATTTATAGAATCTGGAATGAAAAAAAATGTACTTATTGTTGGTGCAGAAAAGCTTTCAGCTATTACAGACTACACAGATCGTGGAACTTGTATTCTTTTTGGTGATGGTGCTGGTGCTGCTGTAATTAGTGCTACTGACAATAAAGAGGAAGCTATTATAGATGTAAACACAGGTGCCGATGGTACATATGCCGATCTACTAATGACACCAAATGGGGGAACTGGTTCTCCTCATGATGCACTTGAAGAGGAAGCTGGAGCATCTTTTATGCAGATGAAAGGAAATGAGACCTTTAAAGTTGCAGTGCGAACTCTTACAAAAGATGTAAAAGAGATTTTAGCAAACAATAATGTCCAAAGCTCCTCTATCAAACATTTTGTACCCCATCAAGCTAACTATAGAATTATTAAAGCTGTTGGAGATGCTCTTAAAATGAAAGAGGAACAAGTGGTTGTAACTGTTGGAAAATATGGTAACACTTCGGGTGCTTCTATCCCTATGGCTATCAATGATATTTATGAAAATGGAACACTTCAAAAAGGGGAACTTCTACTTTTAGATGCTTTTGGTGGTGGTCTTACTTGGGGTTCTGCTTTAGTTCCTTTTTCACCTATCAAATAGTAACAGTTACCAGTGTTACTTTTGTAACTCTGATAATCTTTTAAAAACAATCTCATAAAATTTATCTGAAGATGGTAAATTTAACTCTGCCTCTCTCTGCTTTACTCCCCACATCGGTTCTGGAAAATAACTATCATTCTCAAAGCGTGCCATTATATGGATATGAACACGAGGAAGCATATTTGCAAACGATGCCATATTTATCTTTTTAGGATTATAATATTTTCTCATCTCTAACTCTAAAATGTCATATATTTCCCATAGTTTTCTTCGTAACTTTTTAGGAAGATCACTTAACTCATAATACTCCTCTTTTGTGAATATTTTAAGCCATGGTATTTCACTTTTTTCTATCTCTACAAAGATATTTTCATCTTCATAGATAATATTAGAACCAGCTATCATCTAAACAATCCTCTTTAGTATCTTTTATAAACTCTCTATATTTTGTAGAGTTTTTATCTATCGCTTTATACTCATCATAAACATACTCTTTAAATAGAGTTTTATCAACACATTCACAAAGTTCACTATTGTTTGTATCTGTACAAGTTGCTATCATCTCACTTTTTTGCTCCTCTGTCCAACCAAAATAACTGTTATAAAATGGCATCAATGTCCAAATTGCAAAACCTAATGTTAAAACAATATTTACAATATACTCATTCTTCTTTGTTTCAAAATACCTCTTTATATCATAAGAGATTAATATCACAAAAATTATCTCTAAACCAATAATAAACCAATCACTTCCTAAAAAATCAAACATTTAACTCCTTTTAAAACTTTAAATTTGGACGAAACAGAAACTGATGGTTCTCTATCCCATCATCTTTTAGAGTTCCATGATATTTTTGATTGCTATTAAGTATATAACCTATCCCCAAACCAAATACTATTTTACTTGTTCCTCCAACTGGAAACTTCTTTTCTATCATCAACTCTATCTTTGTTAAATCAAATGTTTTAGCACTAAACTCTATCATAGATTCAAAGGCACTATTATATATTGGAGAGTAGATACTTTTTCCAAAATTTACACTACTTCTTCTTGCTCCAAAGTAGATACTATTTTCAAAATCTCTATTTTCATTTGCTCTATACCCAACTCTAAAACTCCAATCTAATTCTCTTTTTTCCTGTTCTCTTGTACCTTTGAGTTTAAATTCGACATTTACCCATCTATTGTTATAAAGTAGATTATCTTTAATAGAGCTATCTCCTATCGTGACTAAGTAGCCTATATATGCTCTATTTTTACCAAGATTGTTACTATTTTCATTTTTAAAAATTGCCATTCGACCAAAGAAAAAAGAGATTGAGTAGGGTTCATCAAATCCAGCAGTTACCGATTTTATAATATTGGATGCTTTATTGTTATATTCATCATATTTTTCTTGATGTTTATTTCGGATGTGTAAACCCCAAAGAGGCATAGGATGAACAGCAAACTCTATAAGAAATATATTTGGATCAAATGTTTGTAACATAAGATCTGAATAGATATCCATCTCATCTACAAGCGAATAGTCTGCAACATCATTAGCTGTATCTAAATCTACAAATGCAGAGATATTTGAATAATATATATCTCCCTCATAATCAAACTCTACAAAATCTTCTCCATAGAGAACACTATATAGAGAGAGGAGAAAGAGATAAAAACTAAATTTCAAAACTATTTTCGTATCTCTTTGATAGCTTGAGCGCACATAGTCATTCCAAAAGTAGCGGTCACACCGATAAAACTACCCTTCTCTTTCGTCACAGCCTCTTCACTAGAAAATATTACTTTATACTTTTTGTTAAATCCGCGCTTACGAAGCTCATAACGAATCTTAGAGCCAAACTTATCTCCGTAACTATTCCAAATCGTATCGACTTTAACCTGTGTAGGGTCAAGGCGCTTAGCACTTCCAAAAGAGGATATAAGTTTTTTATAACACTTCTGAGCAAGAGCTAGTTTAGCATTTCTATCGTCTATGGCGTCTAAAATCAGATCGAATTCATCAAAATCAAACTCCCAAACCCACTCCTCATCTATGTGTTTGTTTATAGTTTTTATCTCCGGATAGTGAGACTTTAAAGCATCAATCTTTAACTCCCCTTGATGCAGTTCCGACCATAGTTGACGATTTTGATTACTCTCATCATACGTATCAAAATCTACTA
>JAYEGK010000051.1:0-4934 GCA_034716265.1 Campylobacterota bacterium | reverse complement strand
CTAGTTGCTTCACCTCAACAGATGTTTTTGTATTGTATTTGGTTGCAGCTGGAGTTATCATCTCTATCCCTATATAAGCTTTTATAGTTTGTAGTTCAGCTAATATCATCTGAGTGATTGTATAAACCTCCCCTACGGACTCACTCCCTTTTTTAAACTCTCTAAAGTTTATAAAATCTATACCTGCACCAATCTGTAACTGTTTGATTTTCTCTAAAACTTTCATACTCTCATCAAACACATCTTCGGGTCTAGCATCTCTGTTTTTCCCTTTAGGAATTGTTTTATCTTCAATTTTTAAGTGTTGCAAAATAAGAGTAATATCACCATAAACTCTCATCTGTTCACCAAAAACATACGATGGTGAAAATCTACCCCCATTCAACTCATCAAAAGAGAAAGAGATATGAGTTAAACCATTATATACATCCAGTGGTGTTTTACCTTTGAACTTTTCAATTTTAAACTGAGGGCTTTTTATATTATTTCTCACCTTAAAAATTTGTAACTCTGTTAAAATTCTTTGTGTTTGTTCATAAACTAAATCTGGATTTAATTGTAATACTGGTGTCATATTGACAGGTTCTATTGTAGGTAAGTTATACCCCTCTCTAAATATATTTATTTTTACCATTATCTCGTAAGTTATCTGCCAAACATTTCTTGGTTTTAATTTTGTTAATACTGTTGTTCTTGTTATAATCCCCTCATGGTCATGCTTCACCCCATAGTGTTTAAGTAAAAAGTGTATTTCATCTGAGATAAGCATAACCTGCGAATAAACCTCATTAGGTGTTATTGTTTTTGCTGATAAACTTAGAGTGAGGAGTGTCAATAAAAAGATTTGTCTCATAAATATCCTTTAATAGAAATAGAAAGGTATTTTACTATTTTTAGTATTAAAGCTTTGTTTTATAGGTTATACAGAAAGATGATTGAATTTATTTTAGTTTTTATAATAGCCGCTAAACATATATTTCAAATTTAGTGGCTATTATATAATTCTTTATTTAGTTTCTATGACTTTACTTGCTTTTACTGCTGCCATCACTATCGGGTAGTTAGTAGGTGCAGCTGTGAGCATCGGTTGTGTCGCTACTTGCATAGACATAACTCGATATATATCAAAATGAGACTCTATGATAAGACCTACAAGATTTATCATCTCACCTGTTTCTTCCCCACCAACAACTTGACCACCGATAATCTGTCCGCCATGTCTCATCGCTATAAGTTTTACAAACTGTTTTTGTGCTCCAGGAATTGTCGCAGGATGACGATTCATCCCACTAAATGAACCTACAACTATATCGATACCCGCTTCTTTTGCTTGTTCTTCTGTCACACCTGCTGAGGAGAATGCTGTTTTACCTACCATAGTTGAAAAGATAGCGATAGTTCCACTAAAACCTTTTAAATATTTAATATCATAAAGGGAACTACCAGCTACTCGACCCTCCGCTGCTGACGTTGACGCTAACATCACTTTTGATGGCTCTTTTGTTATAAAGTCACGACGAGAACTACAATCCCCAACAGCAAATACATTATGCTCTTTTGTACGCATATATTCATCAACCCAGATACCTCCATAATGCCCTAAAGAAACACCAACTTTTTGAGCTAACTCTGTATTTGGTTTATATCCCGTTGCTAAAATAACAACCTCTGCTTCCACAATTTTACCACTTTGAAGTTTTACTGCATCGACAATATTATCACCACTATTATCAATAATCTCAACAACCCTATCTTCACCAATATAATCTACACCATAAGAGAGCATAAGTTTTTCCGCTTCAATAGCTACTTCACTATCAAATGCATTTTTAAGTATATATTTACTCCCACCAATAACAGTAACACTTTTCCCACTTATAGCCATCTCAATAGCAAGTTCAATCCCTATAAATCCACTCCCAACAATAACTATCTCATTTTTTACATCAGAGTAAGTTTTAAGTTCATCTATTAAAACTTTATTTTTAGGAATTGTAAAAACACCATTAAGAGCTAAAGAGTGTCTCAAAGATTCGTGAACAAATGGTTGTGAACCTGTAGCAAAAATAAGCTTATCATAAGAGATAGCATTTTCATCGGAATAAGCTATTCTGTTTTCCATATCGATATCTTTGATTTTACCTAAAAGTGCAGATATTCCCATATCCTTCGCCATTCCACACGAAGCTACATTTTTCTCACTACTTCCTAATATCTCACCAAATATATATGGAATAGCACAAGGAACTAACTGTTTTTCAAACTCACGAATCACTAAAATCTCTTTTTGAGGATAGTTCATCTTCGCCGTTACAGCAGCCACACCACCAGCGGGACCACCACCAATAACTAATACATCACAATTTACTTTTTCCATCTTACTTTCCCTTGTATTATCCAAATAGTTTAGAGAAAAAACCTTTCTCTTTTCCTAGAACTTTATCTATCATCTTAATATATCCATCTATGCCTAAAAGTCCAACTTCCGCTTGTTTTACCATCTTATCTTGAGAGATAACAACTGTTAAAGGAACAGTTCTTACCATAAATTTTGAGGAGAGTTTTGGATTTTCTCCTGCATTGACTTTAGCTATAACCACCTGTTCCTCTTTAAAATGTTCCGATAATCTTGGAAGATAACTCAGTAATGTTTGGCATGGAGGACAACTCTCACTATAAAAATCTATAAACACTACACAATCACTATTTTCCATAAAAGATACATAGTTTTCATCTGTTAACTGTTTTACACCTTCCATCATATATCCATTCCTGAGAGTTCCTCAATAATCTCTCTTACTTCAAAGGCATCAAAAAAAATATTTCGAGATAACTCTTCACTAAATTTTTTTAACAGCTCTATCTTTTTTAATTTTTGAGCCTCTTTATCCTCTTTTAAATCTGTTAATGCCTCTCTTAACTCTTTTCTATATCCATTAACAATCTCATGACACTTTTCCTCTTTTGTTTGCGTCTTTGCAGTCTCACTATTACTCAATGTTTTAAATGCTATAAAAGAAAATATTCCAACACCTAAAATCGCATAAACTGTTTCACTATCCATATACTCAACCTTTTAATAATTACCTCTCTTAATGACCTAAAAGAGCTAAAGCACCTTTATAAATAGGTTCATCAATAAAGCCATACTCATCATCGACAAATCCTGTAATACCCTCTGCTCTATGCATCTCAAATAACTTAATAATAATCTTAGCTCTTTTTATCTGTGAAACTTCATCTATAAAAGTTTTATTGACAAGTTCCACCTGCTTTGGAGAGATACAACCCTTTGCATCATAACCCATACTTTTTTCTAACTCCAGCCATTTTGAAAAATCATCCAAATTTTGAAACTCCTGATTTACAAAAGAGACAGGTTTTACATTCATAGATTTACAACTTATTAAAAAATGGGACATCATATACAGTAGTGTTGGATTGTCCCTATTTATTAAACTTTGTGAAAGCTTCATATCTGCAAAAAGATCTAAAATACCTAAATAAAAGGTCGTCACCTTTTGGGAGACTGCTAAAGAGTGGAGATTGTACCAAGCTTGAGATGTTTCGATAGAAAGATGTACCTCTATACCCTCTTTTACAAGTGCTTCAACCGCTTCAACCTCTTTTTGAGTTCTAATTTTAGGCACTCTTATAGCATCAGGCATAAATTGGTTAAGATAGACTATCTCTTCATAACCACCCTCATCAAGAGCATTTACTCTCACCACAAGTTTCTTCTTGGATGATTGTAAAGATGCTAAAAATATTGCAGCTAACACAAGAGCAAAAGGTTTATCCTCCCTACTCACACCATCTTCAAGATTTAACATTATACAATCAGCTTCTAATGACTCTATCTTTTTAAGATGATGAATCTTGTTACAAGAGAGCATCAAAACAGAGGAAAAATCATCTTTTTTATTTATCTTACGCGTTTTAGGAGTCGCTAAACTATCTAATTTAGTTAAGTCCCTATTTTTATAAGCTAGTTCTATAGCATCTATCATCTCAGTTTTCATCAACTTCCTCAACTTTTTTCAAATTTATGTTCACATAAAAAAATAACATCTCAATCTCTTTTTTTGTTAAAAAGTATCGAGGCATTCCATCTTTTCTTGTATTTAAAGCTTTAGAAAATCTTTCAATATCTAAATTGTTTATAATGGGTCCCATAAAGTTACGAGCCTTCCCCTTGTGAATATAACTTGCTATCAATTTTCCTTCACCTTTTTTACCATGACAAGAGTGACACCCTATACCCCTAGGATTTTTATACAACTCTGAAGAGTACTCTTTATCTGTTATAAATGATGTATCACTAAAAAGTGCAAATGGAAAAAGTAATAAAATAAGTAATATTTGATGTTTCATAATTTTAACCTGTGTTATTGTGGAGTAGTATCAATCTCTAAATAAAGTTTTCCATAAAAACTCCCATTAAGTTGTGTGTTTTTAATAATAAAAGAGCGATATTTTTCTAAAAGCTTTTTATCTGGTTTTTTCTGCTTATGCCAAAAATCATCGAGTTTTACTCCTTTGGAAGTAAGACCCTTTATATCATAGATAGCATTTCCTAAAGTGATAGTGGGTGTACCATGTGTTATGGATGATAAACCTACTGTACTATTTATGGTAATAGTTCCCTTTGCATTTTTTAAACAATCGGGAAGGTATGTATCATAAAGAACTAAAACTCTTTTCTCAATCCCTAGTAATGTAGCTTGATCTAAAATAAACTCTTTATAATTTTTTCGTCCTCTATCTACTGGATGATGTTTAAAAACTATCCAGTCTTGTGAACAATTTTTTGCAAATGATTCTAGTACTTCTATAATAAATTTTTCAACAGAACGATAGCCAGAATGCTCTAAAATTTGAAAGTCGTTATGTGTTTGTAAGGGTACAAAAAAATATTTTCCTGAGAGTTTTCC
>JAYEGK010000050.1:0-4954 GCA_034716265.1 Campylobacterota bacterium | reverse complement strand
AGTACCTGCTCTCGTTCAACGACCTAACGGTCTCTATTCGCATTCGCTCATTTAATTGCTTTGATTGTTGAAATGGCTCATATCTCTTGTTTAAGATGATTTTATGCTCTAGGTAAGTCGTAGTATTAAAAAGTGATAACTATTGCTTGTAGGTATCTTAAAATGAGTTTTATGGCTATATTTAGAGTAGATTTATTTGTTTAAATGGAGGTTGTTCTTTATTTGCTAGAATTTAATTATATCTCTGATTTACTTCAAAACCCCTTTTCTTGGGGGAATTTGAGCCATTTACGAGCTATCTGAAGCTATATGCCCTCAAATTTGAGAATTTCAAGTCTTTTAAAATTTCGAAAAAATTTGATGCTAAATAATTATTAAAAATATGTTAAATAATTAAATTAGTTTATATATTTAAGCTAATATATTTCTTAAGCTGAAATATTGCTTAAATTTTGAGTATTTTTAAAATTAACTTAATCTTATTTTTTTCTTAATTTATGTCTAAATATAGTAAATTTTAAATTGATAATATAGCTCTTTTAAATGCCTTGATTTATGGAGTTATTTGTTTTTTATGTTGCGGTTTTATGGCTATTTTATTGATAGTTTAGATATAAGATTAAATAATAGACTATTCTTATAAAGTCCTTAAATTAAAATATAATTAAGTTTAAGTTTTATGAATATTTACATATAATCTTAAAATATTTAATTTGTATAATTTTGTAAGTTTTCTTTTATAAAATATAAACTGATGAATTTTGTTAAAATTTATTTTGTAATTTAAGTTTTTTTTTAAATTTCGAGAAGATGAAGGTTATTGAGTTGCTGTTTGATTTTTTGAGATTTGTCCTGTTTTTGGTGTTTTTGGCCACCTTTACATATTCGGCTTAAATGCGACAAAGAATTTTAAATATAGCTTAATTTGTTCTGTAAGCCTCTATAAGAAGTTTTCTCTTATAACTCCACACTAATAATTCATAAAACTATTTTTAGCTCAATTGATCATCAACAATACTTTTTTATCAACTTTTGTAAAGTCATAAGTACCATAAAAATTGATATGACTCCAGTGGATAATTGAGCTATTTTTAAGAGCTTCAATAATTTCATCTTTTTGCATTTGTGATGAAGCTTGTTGAAGTTTTTTATTTAAATAAAGATAATTCCAAAGTACCACTGCATTTTGGATAAGTCGTTTACAATTATTTGCAATATTTTGTTCCTCTTGTGATGCAAAAATAAACTCTGCATTATTGCCAAAGAATACAGCTTTTGAAAAACGATTTGATGCCTCTACCTTATTTAGTTGCTTTTCAATTCGTTGCCTTAGCTCCACATCATCAATATATGTAAGCAGAAAATCTGTTTTGATAATCTTCCCAAACTCTTTTATAGCAGCATAGAGTTTATGATGCTTAGAGTATGATGTTAGTCTTTTTAAAAGTTGCGATGCTGTAGTTTTTCTTGTCTTTATTGTAAGGACAAATCGTAAAATATCATCCCAATTTTCTTTGATGATTTTAAAATTGATTTTTCTTTTTGGAAGCAGTTTATAACCTTTAGTATGATACGCTTTTGGAGTATCAGTTCCATAGAGTTGTTGATCTTTAAAATTTTTGATTCTTGGAGCAAATGAGAATCCAAGCAAATGAGATATCGCAAATATTACTTCACTAAATCCATGAGTATCAGTACTGTGAATATCTGACTTAACAACATCATTGTGCATCAATCCATCAATTACATATCCTGATTCCCTCTCATTTACATTTATAACTGTTGAATAAAATAGTTTATGAGATTCATCTATAAAAGTATAAACACTCACCCCTTTTGCTGTACCAAAATATTTGAAGGAATATCCTGCATTTGTTGAATCAATTGAGGATTTGATATTAAACTTTTGACCATCACTTGAAGTATGATTTATATTTTGATTATCTCTTAATAGTTTTGAGATTTCTAAATTATCTGTAAAAGCAACTACTTTATCATTTGCTTCTACTATATTTGTTTCACTTAGATACCAGGTGGTTACAGTATCAAGTTCGTTCTCACTAATACCTTTTGATATTTTAGACATCTTTGAAAGAGAAATATTACACCCATACCCAACAATAGAAGCATAGAGTAGATTTTCATCTAGCTTTTTAATTTTGGTATTTTGCAAGGAGTAGTGTTTGAATGAGTCTAGAAATCCAGTATGTAGTTGTATTGAGTGCAATAGATCAATCACTGATATAAACTCTGCTTGAGGGAAATATTTTGAGATAGTGTGTTCTATTTGTTCATCTGTTTTATCCAATTTTGGAGTTGTCAATATAAATGAATCTGTTGTTAGTTTAATATGGAAGTTTAGTTCATTTATGATCTTTTCATTGGTAGATTTGAAGCTAGCTTCGAGTTTTGTATTGATTGGAGTGATGAATTTTTCAAGATCTGCTAGGTGATTTAATTCATAGTGTTTTAGCAACTCTTGTTTTTTAGATTGATACTCATCTTTTGCTATCATGTACTCCTCGAAGCTTTTGTACTTGTAGGAATATTTGAGATTTAAAATTCCAGACTTTATACCATCACTTATATGAATAAATAGCAGTGCTTTATAAAGCGATACTTTAATTTTACCTTCACTATCATACACCGCTAATTTTTCATCTTCATCCAAAAAGTCAATTGGTGCATTTTGTTTAAAATTGGTTGTATTTTTAAAATAGTTAAGAGCCATAATTAGATTCTTATTTGATGATTTTTTATCAAATTCAATAAGTTTTACCACATTAGAAAGTTTACCTTGAAGTGATTTAGAAGCTTGCTCTATAAAATCAAATCTATTGAGATCTTGTTGCTCTATATCACTTTTTTGAGTCATAAGAGTTTTTAGATTTTGAGTTTTTGATGCAAGAATCTCTTTTAATTGTGATACTTTATTAGAATCACTGATTGTATCATTTTCAAGTATTTTATTTACATCATTGATTATTGATAGATTTGAGTCTTCTAGTGATTGCATGAGTGCTTTTTTGAGTGGTTCATGTTTAAAAGTAAGCTCTTTTTGGTGTCTAAATAAAGAGTTTTTTGCACTTTGAACAATAGATATAAATCTATCAATAAGGTTGTCACTTCTAATATTATATTGGTATTTTACAAATGATAGTAACATAAAACGACTATTGAATATGTCTTTTTGTGTAAGCTGTGTGATTTTGCTTTGCTCCAGCCATTTTGAGTAGTACTGTGATATTTTATCGTTGATTCCAACTTCATCGATGATTGGTTTTAAGATGGTAAACTTTGATTTTATAGTTTCAAGTTGTACAAATGAAGCAACCATTTGCTTTTTATTAGTTGAGTGTCCCAGCTTTTTGTAAATACCAACATTGTATCTATTTTTGTAGCTTTCATTTTTATCAGTAAAATCATCAAGTACTTTCAACCTTTCATCATTTTTGTATTGCTTTAAACCATCTAAAACATTTTTGGTTTGAAAATTTAACGCAGTACTAATTATCTTTGATAATATTGTATAACTTGGTACTTCTATATTGAGCTTTTTAGAATAATCAACTAAAGAATAAAAAATCTTCTTACGGTGGGTAAAATTATTTGCAAGTTCTATTGCATGATGTTGTAGTTTTACTTCGATGTTATTAGTAAACTCTACAATTTGAAAATGTAATTTAATGATTTGCTTATAGCGTTGGACTGTTCTAGTTGATACTTCATTAAAATTAAATGAATCAAAATTATTTCTATTGGTTATAAACATAAAGTTTTCATCATCTTCATTTATCTCAAAAAATCTATTAGAAATTTTAAAATATCCAAACATTAAAATGAATAATATTTTATTGGAATCACTTTTCATTTCAGTAATGATTTCTAATACTTCATTATTGAGTTTAAAAAAATAGTTTTTAGCAAATGAATCGAATTTTGGAGGAGATTCAAATTTTTTCTCCTCCTCTTTTGATAAGATTTGTAATGTTGACATAAAAACCTCTTAAAATGTAATTTATTTATATTCTATAGTATATTAGATATACTTTGAATTATTTATAGTTTACTTTACACTATTTGGATTGATTTTGTTAAACTTTTCATATATCAATTAAATCACCGTTTAAAATACACTTTTTACATAAGGATAAAAAATGCTTATCGGTTATGCTCGTGTTTCAAAATCAGATAGTTCACAAGTTTTAGATTTACAAATTGATGCACTTAACAAAGCTGGAGTGAATGAGGAAGATATCTATACCGATAAAATCTCTGGGGTAAAAGAGCAAAGACCTGGACTAGAAAATTGTCTAAAAGCTTTAAGAGAAGATGATGTTTTAGTTGTATATAAACTTGATCGTCTTGGAAGAAATCTCAAGCATCTAATTGCAACAGTTGAAGATTTAACAAAAAGAAAAATTGGTTTTAAAGTACTAAGCGGTCAAGGTGTAAATATTGATACTACAACACCTGAAGGTAAGATGATATTTTCAATATTTGGAGCATTAGCTGAATTTGAAAGAGAATTAATTCGTGAGCGAACAAAAGCAGGTATTGATGCTGCACGAGCTAGAGGCAGAATGGGTGGAAGAAAGTTTGGTCTGTCTAAAGCTCAAGTAAGACTTGCAGAAGCCTCGATGAAAAAAAGAGATACGAGTGTTACTGACCTTTGTAAAGAACTGAATATAACAAGAGCAACTTTATATCAGTATATATCGCCTACTGGAGAATTGAGAGAGCATGCACTTAAGGTACTTGAGAAATAGACATTAAGCTATATTTAAAATTCTTTGTCGCATTTAAGCCGAATATGTAAAGGTGGCCGATTATCTCGAACTGTAAGAATAACAACTTTTAAGGATTATTTCTTTGAATCTACACTAGTATACATTTATACATCACTATGTAAAGGAGTATTAATGCATAGATTAAATTTAACAATTGATGAATC
>JAYEGK010000049.1:0-21657 GCA_034716265.1 Campylobacterota bacterium | reverse complement strand
TATTTGATGTAGCGTATGTTGTGTCTAAAAGATTGTTTACACCTACTGTTAGCATAAAACCTTTCTCAACTTGATGCTTCATTTTCATATTTACAACACTCCAAGCATCTATCTCCTGCTCACCATTTATTTTATCTATCCTATCCCACTTATCTGATGCTTGGAGTTCAAGAGTTGCTGTACTTTCATTGGCATACTCATAGTTCATACTAATATTTGCACGAAGTGGAGCCATATCTGCTAAATTTCTACTTTGACCATCCTCTTCATCATTCTTAAAACCTCTTTTATAGGAAACACCCATATCAAGAGTAGTTGCATCGGTTGCATAGTATGTTCCTGTTAACTCTGTTCCATAGACTGTTGCATCTAGATTTACAAAATTATTATTATTTAGATTTTTTTGATAATAGATATAATCACTTAGCATTGAGTAAAAACCTTTCACTTTAAAAGAAAATTTCTCATAACTTGCTTCATAACCAAAATCTAACTCTCTGTTTGTTATCTGCTCTAAATCATCTGTACCCGTTGTTTTAACTGTTCCCACAGGAGTATTTTGTTTAAAATATAACTCCCTTGCATCTGGAACACGAGAGGCTTGTCCTATACCAAAAAATATTTTATCTTCATCACTTAGATTGTAGGTAGTAAAAAGGTTAAGATTAAGGGCTGTATAGTTGTTGTTTTGCAGAGTGTTATCGTCTGAGCTAACTTCTGTCACATCATAGCGTCCCCCTAGAGAGAAACTAAAATCACCATAATCTCTTTGTATTTTTGTAAAAAGTGCTATATTTTTTGTTAAAGAGTTATCTATACTTTTTGTAGTTAATGTAGGTTTTAGAACTAACGCTCCGCCACTATAATAGGAACCATCCCATGTACGTCTACTTGAATCTAAACCTACTAAAATAGAAAAATCATCCACTTCAAGAAAGTTTTTTAGTTTAGTGCCTTGCATAGTTGTTTGGAGTTGATGTGTTTTGATAGGCATTGTTGCAGATGCTTTTCTAAAATCTGTTCCCATTGGATGATCTACATCGGAGTAATAATACTCAACATTCAGTTTTTTAAAGATATCTGAAATATCTAAAATATCATAAGCAACACCATAAATATCTGAATAATCATAGATCGCATCCATCTTAGAGTTTGGATATAAAACATTATCACTTCTATTTGCTGTATAGCTTAAGCGAAGTTTTTGATAATCTGTTACATTGATATAAGCTTTTGCCATCACACTCTTTTTTGTGTATGATTTTCTTTCTGCTTGAGTAGGTTGAAACTCTGCAGAGAGGATATCACTATTGACAACTTGCTCTGCCAAACTCTCTCCATCTCCATCTTCATACTGCTTACTTGATTCTAGTGAAGCACTAACTAACATCTTTATGGTATTGTTCCCACCACTTACTGTTGCACCAGTTTTGAGATAATTAAAACTACCAACTGCAAAGTTTAGTTCCCCCTCTGTTTTTTGAGAGGGAGCTTTTGTTTTTATCTTTACACCACCACTTAACACTCCAAATGTTTCAACATCATAGGGACCCTCGATAACTTCAATAGAGCTAATCTGATTTGCTAAGATGTGAGATACAGGAGGATCCATTCTATTTGGACAAGCACCACAAACTTTAGTACCATCTACCTCTATAGATATGTTGTCTCTTTTTTGACCACGAATATAGATATCATTTGCGATACCACTACGACGGTTGAGGTCGATACTTGGAACACTATCACTCAGTGCATCTGCTAAATCAGCAGAGGTTTGTGCTTTTTGGCTCACCTCTGTTAATATCGTTGATTCTACATCGATAGAGTCTAGTTTTATTTCTGAAGCATTCAAGAGTATGAAAGAGAGAAGAGATAATGGGAGTACTTTATTCATGGAAATCACCTTATTTATTGTTAGTACAATAGTATTTAAACAATGTTACATTAGTGTTAATTATGTTACAATTTTTTATATAAAAAAAGGTTTTTCAAAATGAAGAGATTTAAAATAATAATGTTGTTGGGTATGTTCTTTGTTGTTCTTAACAGTATAGTTTATATCGTATCCAAAACAAATGAAGAGCAGAGGATACAGTTAGTTTTAGATGAAAAACTAAAAACATTAGAGACACATTACCAGATATTACTTCAAACACAAAAGATAACAGCAAGAACAGTTTACCAGTCAACAAAGGAGTTCTCTAGAGTGATTGAAATTCTTTCTCAAGCAAGAACTGCTACAAAAAAAGAGCAATCACTTTTAAGAGATGAACTAAAAAAAATATTAATAAAAAAATATGATAGAGCTAAACAGAAGGGTGTTTTACAGTATCAGTTTGTATTTCCAGATAACAGAGTATTTTTAAGGATGCATAAGCCAGAAAAGTTTGGTGATGATTTAACCGATATTAGAGCTGATTTTAGATACACAAACAGAACAAAAGAGGCATCGAGAGGGTTTGTACGAGGAAGAGTAACTCATGGATTTAGAAATGTATTTCCTCTTTTTGATAAAGATGATAAACATATAGGGGCGATGGAGATATCATTTGCAAGTGATCATTTTCAAAGATATCTCAATAATGTTAGCCATATTCATACTCATTTTTTAGTGAAGAAAGATATTTTCAATGTTAAACTTTGGAGTAGAGATGATGTTATCTTAAAATATAGACAAAGTGATGAAAATTTCGATTATTTAGTGAGTGCAGATAATACATGTAGAGATAAAGGAGTAAAATTATTTCAAGATATAAAAAAAGAGATAGAGCTAAAAATCCTTCAAGAAGATAAGTTTAGTATATATAAAAATTACTTTGATGATATAGAGGTTATCTCATTTTTACCGATAAAAAATATAGAAAAGAGAACCGTTGCATGGTTAGTCTCCTATGAAAAAAGTCCCTTTATTGAGATGACTCTAAATACAGGGAGTATAGTGACAATAACCTCTTTTTTTGTATCTATTATTTTAATCTATTTTTTGATAAAACAGATAAGTTTTAGAGAGAGATTAAAAATTGAAAAGATGAAAGCGGAACAGAAGACAAAAGCAAAAAGTGAATTTTTAGCAAATATGTCACATGAGATAAGAACACCACTCAATGCGATACTTGGTTTTGTAGATCTTTTAAAAAAGGAGAGTGTAGGAAGAAAATCTATGGACTATATAGATATTATCCATAGTTCAAGTAACACTCTTTTAAAAATTATAGAGGATATATTAGATTTTTCTAAAATAGAAAGTGGTAAGTTAGATATAGAAAAGATAGATTTTAATACAAAAGCAGAGTTTGGAGTGATTACAGATCTTTTTAGTGCTAGATGTTTAGAGAAAAATATATCTCTCTCTTTAGATTTAGATGCTAGTTTACCATTAGCGATAAATACAGACCCTCTACGAATAAAACAGATAATATCAAACCTTTTAAGTAATGCAATAAAGTTTACAGATGAGGGTCAAAAGATAGAGGTTGTTATCAGCTACAAAGATAGATTTTTAAGTGTATCGGTAAAGGATGAGGGTAAAGGTATAGCAGAGGATAAGCTTTCCTATATTTTTGAATCCTTCTCTCAAGAGGATACATCAACGACAAGGGAGTATGGTGGAACAGGTTTAGGATTAACTATATCTAGTGAACTTGTAAAGCTATTAGGTGGGGAGTTAAAAGTAGAGAGTACCATAGGAGAGGGCAGTAGATTTTATTTCTCAATCCCAGTTGAAGAGTGTCAAGAACTAGAAGGGATAGATGATAGTTCTGCTGATATGGTGTTTAATGGTCAGAAGATTTTATTAGTGGAAGACAATAAAGCAAATCAGGTATTTATGAGTATTGTTTTAGATGAGTTAGAGCTCAATGTGGAGATAGCAGATGATGGTGTTGAAGCGCTAAAGAAGTTTAAGGAAAATAGTTATGATCTGATTTTAATGGATGAAAATATGCCAAATCTTAATGGAATAGAAGCTACTAAACAGATATTAGAGATAGAACATCAAAAAGATCTACAACACACACCAGTTGTAGCTTTGACAGCAAATGCTATCAAAGGTGACAGAGAAAGATTTTTAAGTGCTGGAATGGATGAGTATCTAACCAAACCAGTAGATATAGAGATAGTGACTAAGGTGTTAAGTAAATTTCTATTGAAGTAGTTTTAAAACTCCATAGATAAACGTAGGTAATAATATGCCCCGCTATATCCAATTGGAGAGTATCGTGAATAGGGTTTTATTCCATCATATCCATAAAATGTACCAGAGAGTCCCTCCCATCTGTTTGGTATTGAGTCAAAAATATTATTACCACCAATCGCAATTTTCGTTTTTTTTGTAACTTTATAAGATATATCTAGGTCGGTACCCCACTCTGATGTAAACTTATAGGAGCGATTATTAACAACTTGATTGTAGGAACCATATCTACTTATATTTAAAGTTGTGTCAAATTTATCTTTTTTATAAGAGGTTAAGAACTTTAATCCACTCTTTGGTTGAGCATTTTCGATTCTATCAACCTGTTCAAAAGAGTTTTCTCTAGTTATACTAGAATCATTAAAACCTATAACGCTATTTACTGAATAGTTATACCAAACCCCAGAATTTAATGAAGAGCTATCTTCAAATATCTGTTTATAGTTCAATCTTATATCGATACCTTGAGTTTTAGTATTTACAGCATTTGTAAAAAATCTTGCCTTATTTATCCCATATTCTGTTTGCTGTGCATCTGACAAAGTAAACTCATTTGAGAGCATAATTCTATCATCCACATGCGTGTAAAAATAATCTATCATAAATGATATATTTTTTATAGGCTGATAGACACTACCAACAGTAAAGTGAGTTGATTTTTCAGGTTCTAAATCGTTTGCTCCAAAGAGTTTTGAGACCTCGTGAGTTGGCTTAAAAGTTCCCTCTATTAAACCACCAAATGTTGAGGTATGTGAATAGTTTGATTGAGTAAGGGAGGGTGCTCTAAAGCCTGTACTCGCAGATGATCTTAATAAAATATCATCGAGTGCTTTAAAAGATAGAGCAAGTTTAAAATTTGTTGTTGCACCAAAGTCACTAAAGTTTTCATAACGTGAAGCACCCTCTAATGCAAAATCATCATTAAAGTTATATGTTGCATCAAGGTATAAAGCGTAACTATTACGATTTTCATCAACAGCATTTAAAGGTGCATAGCCAGAGAAGCCTTGGGATCCACCATCTATGTAAGAGCTTTCTTCACCAGCTTTTATCTCATAAGATTCATATCTAAACTCTGCTCCACCTGCTAACTCCAACTTATCAAACTTCTTTTTCAGATCTAAATTGGTTGTATTTTGTATGAAAGTTAAAGAGCCATTACTAAATGATGTTGGAGATGCACTGCCTAATGAATAGTTCATTGTATCGGATAGATAATAGTTTATTTTATTTACTCCATAAACATTACTTAAATCCCAATAGATGTTATTATCCAACTCATCTTCAACACCAAAAGTTGCAGAGTAATCAACTATTTTTGCATCTATCATAGGTAGAAATCCATTAGGATAGATAACTGTTGTTGCATCGTTATGATTCTTTGGTCTAAAAAAAGCACTCGCTTCACTCTCTCTATAATTAACTATGCTATTTAGATAAAAGTTTAGATTATTTGCTTGAGGAATTTCACTATTTAAAACAGCTAATAAATTTTTAGAATCGGGGATACCTACGTGAGTTGTTACTCGTGGTATCTCTACTCTTGGATCTATACCACCTCTTGAAGTGGAGTTTTGTTGTTTTGCCTGCATCGTAACATTTATAAAACCATCATATTTTAAAGGGATAGTTATAAATGTATCTGCATTAATCTGTTCACCATCGCCATCTATTCGTGAACCACCATGAATATTTACACTATTTGTATGGTTTAAACCTTTGAGTATGATATTTATAACTCCAGAGATTGCATCTGAACCATATTGTGCAGCTGCACCATCACGAAGTATCTCTATCTTTTGGATTGAACGAAGGGCTATAGTATCTAAGTCAACACTACTAGAGCCTCTCCCAATTGTTCCATTTACATGGAGGAGTGCTGAAGTATGAACTCTTTTTCCATTTACAAGAACCAATATCTGATCTGGATTCATCCCTCTTAAGCTAAATGCACGAATATGATCACTACCATCGGCTACAGATGTCTCAGGGGAGTTAAACCCTGCAACAAAATATCTTAAAACATCATTGAGAGATGTTAAACCTGAATTATCGATCTGTTCATAAGTTATCACATCAAGTGGTGAACGAGAATCTAAAAAGTTTCTAGATCCAGAGCGTGAACCAATATCTGCTTTTAATTCACTCTCTATATTGAATATATTTTCCAAGCTCTCATCAAAAAGATCATCATTTGATTGAACGGAACCAACAACAAGAGCTATCGATAAAATTGTATTTATGTTCATTTTTATTCACCTCTTATAACATCAGCTATTCGTAAAAGAGATGAATTTATCTTTAAGTTCTCTTTTGTAGCTGTTTTTAAATTTATTCTTAATTTTACTTTTTGAGATGAGAAATATATCTGCATTATTCCATCTTTATCGGTAAAACCTCTGATATCACTAACCGTTAATATATTTTTGTCTTTAGTTTTATCTAGAACTGTTGTTAATTGTTTAGCATCAGATGTAGAGATATATAATATATTTGTGTCTGATAAACTATCTATATCATCGATATATTTTATCTCTATCGTTTTATTTTTTATCTTTTTTCGATGAAGTGTTTTATCAAATAGATCACCATAAGGGTTGTTGAGCACAGTGATAATAAAATTATCATAATCTTTATTTTCCCATTTGATAAACTTAGCAACCTTAGCGATAATGACAACTTTAAGTTTATCTTCTGATTCATAAGCATTTAATGAGCTAAAAAACAGGAAAAAAGCGAGTATTAATTTAAGCATAATTAGACCTTATATCTCTATCCAAGCATCGGTTTTTAAAACTCTTTCATCATCAAAATATTTTAATTTAAATGCTTGAGTACACTCTCCATTATGAAAATCCATAATAGCTACCTGTAAAATAGATTTACATTTTTTTGGTATATCAAAATGACCTTTCATACCTGTAAGAAACTGTTTGAGAGGTACTTTTTTGTCCATTCCTATTACATTATCTCTACAACCTGTTAAGCCTATATCACTGAGATAAGCAGTTCCTTGAGATATTTGAAAATCATCACTACTTACATGTGTATGTGTCCCGATAATTCCACTTACAGTTCCTTGTAAAAGCATCATCATAGCCCGTTTTTCACTACTCGCTTCAGCATGAAAATCTATGAAAATATTTTTTATACCCTCTTCATGTAAAGATTTTACTGCTGTTTGTGCAGATCTAAATACATTGTCTGTATAGGGCATAGCATAGTGTCCCATTAAGTTTAAAACTGCTATTTTCTCATCTGCAATATCATAAACTTTACAACCAGTTCCAGGTACACCATCGGGGTAGTTGTGTGGACGTAGGAGTTCATGTGTATCAAAAAGGGGTAAAATATCTTTCTTATCCCAAGTATGGTTTCCACCACTCATAACATCTATTCCATAAGAGATAAGTTCATCTGCATTTTTAGATGTTAATCCAAATCCATGAGAAGCATTTTCATAGTTTGCTATAACAAAATCTATCTTATATTCATCTCTTATTTTTTGAAGATATTTTTTTATAATATCTCGACCAGGACGACCTACTATATCTCCTATAAAAGCTACTCTCATTTTTGATACATCTCCATATCACAAGAGCTTGGAATTCTAAAAAATGTAAATGGAGGAAAGGGTGTTGGTAGTGTTATAGGATTGACATTTCCACTATGAACCTCTTTCCAAATCTTTCCATTTTGCGCTTTGAGTTGTTTGAGTTTTATATAAAATCTGCCATCTTTTTCATAAGTAGAACCTATCTCATTGTCCACTATCTCTACTTTTGAACCTTTTGGAAACACTATTTCCATCTCATCATCTGGTAATGTTTTATATTTACATAAAAAGTGTGTACCCTCTGGATTTACTACACCACTTACTTGATGTGTTCCTAGTTGCATAGTAAAATCTAAACTTTGAGTATCATGTCTTTCAAATGGACGTGATACTAAATAAGCATCCGTATAACCACGATTTTGAAGAGAGAGTAGTTCATATTGATACTTTTCATCTTCAAATATTTCCTCATAATAGTCATCTATAGCCATTCTATAAGCTTTAGCTGTTGTAGCTGCATAGTAGGCTGTTTTTGTACGACCCTCTATCTTTACAGAATCAACTACACCACTATCTAAAATCTCTTTCATATGAGAAGCAAGGTTAAGGTCTTTAGCATTCATTATGTATGTACCAACTCCCTCTTCCTCTTCAAGTCTAAAGAGAGTTCCCGTATCTGGATTAGCAGCATAAAGTTCATACTCAAAACGGCAATCGTTTGCACAACTTCCACGATTTGGAACACGACCACTTTGAAGAGTTGAGATAAGACAACGTCCACTATATGCAAAACACATAGAACCATGAACAAAAACCTCTAGCTCTAAAGTTGGAAGCTCTTTTTTTATCTCTATCAAATCTTTTAGGGATATCTCACGAGCAACTATAATACGTGTAGCACCCATATCTACATAGACTTGCGCATCTAAAACATTCATAACATTTGCTTGAGTTGAGAGATGAAGAGGCATATCTGGAGCTAACTCATGACATAGTTTTAAAACACCAGGTGTTGCTACGATAAAAGCATCAGGTTTGAGTGCAGCCATCGCTATAATATGTTTTTTCAAAAGTGCGAGTTGAGAGTTAAATGGAAAACCATTTATAGTTGCATAAACTTTTTTACCTTTAGAGTGAGCATACTCAATACCCTCTGCAAACTCCTCCATACTAAACTCTTTACCAGAACGGATACGTAAAGAGAAGTGACTTACTCCACCATAAACAGCATCTGCACCAAAATCAAAGGCTATTTTTAATTTTTCTAATGTCCCAGCAGGGGATAGTAGTTCTACTCTCTTCATTTAATTCCCAAATTGTGCTAATAATGCTTCAATGTCATCTGTTGAAGCTAAATCTTGTGTTGTATCACCATGTATATGTTGTGCTGATGAAACTCTTGTATCATCAGCTTGCTTACTCTCAAAGAGGGTATTCATATAGTTTGAGAGTGAACGCATTACATTTATAACTCTCTCTATCTTTTGACGATGAATATCTTGGTACTGCATTATATCCATAGCACTCATTATAGAATCACCGCTATTTTGGATATTTTCTACAGCAGAACTACTATTTTCTAAGGCTAATTTATTTGAATCGAGTTGTGCTTGGAATGCTTCAACATCTGGAAACTTTTTACTTAGTGTTTCAAAGAGTTCAATATTTGATTCTATGGTTTCTGTTATCTTCTGAACATACTCTTCAGCATCCATCAAATCGTTGCTAATATTTTCGATAATATCAAAAATCTCACTCGCCTTCTCTTCACTCTCTTTTGTAACATCATCAAGTTGGTGAACCATCTTATTTTCATCTGTTGCAGGTAAAGGCCATCGATGAGAAGTTTCATCTGTATAGTTTTCTGGTGTTGTATTGTCATTTTCTATTTGTGAATCGGATGAGTCATTTGATTCAACAGGAATCTCAATATCTTCATCTATATCACCATTCATTAAAGCATCAAGTTCATCTTGTGTCATTTTAATTCCCTGTTAATGATTATTTCTTTTAATCATAACATAAATATATATAGTTAAAGACCTATTTAGTATAATTTATCTTATGAAAATAGATTTACATAATCATACGACACTTTGTAATCACGCTGATGGTAGCATTGAAGAGTATATAGAACAAGCGATAAAAACTGGCACACAATATTTTGGTTTTTCCGATCATGCACCGATGGATTTTGACCCTAAATATAGAATGAAATTTGAAGATATGACTCGATATGAAGAGGAGGTGTTAGTTTATAAAGAGAAATATAAAGAGGAGATAGAGATAGTTCTTGGATATGAGGTTGATTATCTTGATGGGCATATGGATGAAAGAGTCTTAAATGCTGATGTTGATTATCTCATAGGTTCAGTACATTTTATAGATGAATGGGGATTTGATAATCCAGAGTTTATAGGGCATTATGAGAATGAGGATATAGATATTATTTGGCAGAAATATTTTGATGCTATTGAGAAGATGGCAAAGAGTGGTTTGTTTGATATTGTTGGGCATATAGATCTTATAAAAGTGTTTAAGTTTATGCCAAAAAAAGATATAGATGAGATAGCTAAAGATGCACTTTTAGCTATCAAAAAAGCCGATATGACAATAGAACTTAATGTTGCTGGGTATAGAAAACCCATAGCTGAGGCTTATCCCTCTCCATCACTTTTAAAGTTAGCTTATGAGTTAGAGATACCTATCACTTTTGGTTCAGATGCACATACTCCTCATCAGGTATCTATGTTTAATGATGAGATTGTAACTTTAGCTAAGAGTATTGGATATAAAGAGTGTGCTTTTTTTCGTAAACGTAAACGTTATATGGTAGATTTTTAAAAAAAGAGTATAACTTTTGAACTAAGAAGGGCTATAAAGAGATATAACATTGTTGTAGCGACTTCACTTGAACCATTCATCTCTTTAAGTTTTGTAAAAGAACCTAAAATACCTAAAGATGAGGCTATTAAGATAGTTGCAATCGTGAGATCAACTGTAGGGATAAAATTGGCTAAAATTTGAGAGAGTAAAGAGATAAGGAGTGCAAAGGCTATTAAAAACCAATAACGTTTCGCACCCATTTTACAAGCGCATCCTATCTCCATAGAG
Organism: Campylobacterota bacterium; assembly: GCA_034716265.1. Classification (GTDB taxonomy): domain Bacteria; phylum Campylobacterota; class Campylobacteria; order Campylobacterales; family Sulfurimonadaceae; genus Sulfurimonas. The sequence continues at coordinate 10,795 of JAYEGK010000049.1, read as the reverse complement.
AAGTTTTTATCTCTAAAAAATCTCTGTTTTATATTTTTGATAAAACTCACTAAATTAAACTCCAATAAAAATAGAAAAATCATCGCTGGTAAAATATTAGTTTTAGTTTTAGAGTAGATCTTTTGTATCTCTTCATTAAACTCAAAGATACCTATCAGAGATAAAAGAGTTGTTGCAACAAAAACTATGAAAATGGCAGAGATAGTGTTAAGAAATTTTAAGTTATATCGACTTTCTATCAGGTTTACCGATGTAGCGATAAAGGCTAATAGCAAGAGATAGAGGAGTGGGGAGCTTATCATAGAGTTACCCTATATTTTTTATATAAGTGTAACATATATTACTAAATTAAGAGAGGAAAAAATGGCTTCAAAATATATAATCTTAGATACGGAAACAACAGGAACAGAGGAGAAAGATAGAATTATTCAACTTGGATATATTGTGTTAGGAACAAAACCTATTGAAGTTCATAATGAGTTTTGTTCATCAGATATCTCTATCGGTTTTGGAGCTATGGAGGTTCATGGTATAACTCCTGAGATGATAGAGAATAAACAAAAATGTATAGATACTCTAGCCTATAAACGTCTTCTTGAACTCAATAACGAGGAGAACTATATTATTATTCATAATGCTCCTTTTGATTTGACTATGCTTGAAAAAGAGGGGTTTGAAACACAGATGAAAGTGATAGATACCCTTCGTGTGGCTAAACATATTTTTGAAGAGGAAGATGCTCATAGATTGCAATACTTTCGCTATAAGATGGGAATCTACAAAGAGGAGCAAAAAGAAGCAGATAGATTAGGTGTTGTTGTAAAGGCACATGATGCTATAGGGGATGTTTTAATATTAAAACTCTTTTTAAGTAGATTGAAAATAGCTGTATTAGAAAAATATCCCGACGAAAATCCTGTCGAGAAGATGGTTGATTTAACAAATACACCTATTTTAGTAAAAACTTTTAAGTTTGGAAAGCATAAGGGTAAAGATTTAAAAGAGGTTGCTGTTGAGGATAGTAAATATCTTAGATGGATGTTAAAATCGATGGATAATCTTGATGAAGATTTACGATACTCTATAAATGTTATTTTAGAAGCTTAAAGTAAGAAGCTTCTAAAAATCTATACCAAGGAGTATGAGACCGTTGCGACCAAATTTTTCTTTATAGAGTTCACACTCCTGCTCTTGAATCTCTTTAAACCCCAGTTTTTTATAAAGAAGAAGAGTATCGATAGAGCCTATCTCTACCATCGTTTGTGCTATACCATAGCCTTTGAGTCTAGCTGTTAAAAGACTTTTTTTCATCAACTCTTTTAAGATACCAACATCCATAAATCCCTCTAACTCTTCCATATAATCAAACATAAGGGTTCTGTTGTTGAGTTTGAAATCACAGTTATAGATAACTTCTAACTTCTCTGAGATTTTATCACTGAAACCTACTTCATCAAGGGCTTGGATCAAAACCTCTTTTGTTGCTATTCTAGGTTCATAGCTACACAATGTTCCAACGAGTTTATTATCAACTTCAGCTACTAAAAAGTTGCTATAATGGGTCTGACTTTTTGCTTTTGTTTTAGATAGAAGTTGCAGTGATTGTAATATTTTTTTATCATCTACTGTTTCAAACAGAATATCAAAAATACCCACTTTTTTACTAGATCTTGAACTTTGTAATATCATCTGTGCTAAAAAAGGGATATCTGATTCAACAGCTTTTCTTATTTTAATACTCATAATTTATTCCAATAATTAGTTTATATCTCATATAGAGGTAATAGTAACATACTTTACAATAAAAACTTTCTTAATCTATAAATTTTTTTTTAATTTAGTTTTCTTGGAGTGGAATCTCTATTGTAAAAAGTGAACCACGATTTGGAATGCTTTTTAATGAAATTTTTCCATCCATCAGTTTTAGTAAAGAGGATGCTATATTGAGTCCAATACCTGAACCTTCATAGGAGCGGTTACTTGATGCATCAAGTTGTTCTAGTCCAAATATCTGTTGCTGATGCTCTTTGGCTATTCCGATACCATTATCTTTTATTTCACAAATAAAGGTATGAGAGAAGGTATCGTAACCTATATTTGAGTGGATTTTTCCATTTTTAGGAGTAAACTTGATAGCATTATCTAAAATAATAGCTATCATCTGAATAATTCTAGTGTTATCACCTAATAGTGTTGATGGGAGCTTATCATCTATGGTAACTTTAAACTCTTGATTTTTTTCAATCGCTTTTAATTGATATTTTTCAAAACATTTTTCAAGTTCGATAGTAGGATGAAAAATTCTATTCTCAAGGACTAAAGATTTACTTTTAATTTTACTTATATCAAGTATTGAGTTTACTAAATTTTTCAGTTCCTCTCCTGTTTGAGCTATAGTATCAACCATCATCAACAGTTTATCATCATCTTTTATTCGCTTTTTGAGGAGTGATGAAAATCCTAGAATTGAGTTTAGTGGTGTTTTCATCTCATGTGAGATATTGATAAAAAAGTCATCTTTTGCTTTTTCCGCTTTTCTTGCACGCTCTATGGAGTTCATTAGGGTTGTCATATCGTGAGAAACAGCTATAAACTCAATAATATCTCCATTTAAATCAACAATAGGGTTGATTGTTGTTTCTATATAATAGAAAGAGCCATCTTTTGCTCTGTTTTCAAAGATAGTTTTATATGTTTTTTTATCATTAATAGTATTCCACAGTTTTTTATAATAACTTGAACTTCGTGAACCACTTTTTAATATATTGTTATTGTGTCCAATAAGCTCCTCTTGAGTGTATCCTGAGATGTCACAAAATTGATTATTAACGTATGTTATTGTTCCACGAATATCTGTTTTTGCAACAATTGCACTTAAGTTAAGTGCATTACTAAACTCTTGTAGTGCTTTAATCTTATCATCACTTCTCTCTTGTAATATGATATTATGCTGGTTAAGCTCCTCGAGCTCAGTTTTTTCCATCTTTGATTTTCGTATATTTAAGGATATGTCATAAAGAATAGGAGAAAGAGCCTCTATTTTTACAGGTTTTTCGATAAATTTATTAACTCCAAGATTCATAAGAGCTATAACATCATGGAAATCTGCATGTGCAGAGATAATAATAATCTCCTGTGTAGGATTAAAATTAAAAAGATGTTTTGAAAGTTCATAGCCATCTACTCTTGGCATCAATAGATCCGTAATGACTATATCATAGTAGAGGGAGGTTTCTTCATGGTATCTTTTATATTGTTCTAATGCCTCTAAACCATCCTTTACAGCTTCTACATGGTTAAAAAAACCATTAAATAGTTCTTTTGTTGTTTTACAAAGTAAAATATCATCCTCTGCATAAAGAACATTGAGTTTTTTTGTGTGAACTATTAACTCTTTTAAATTCATTTTCAACCTTTTTTTATGTTGTGCTTAAAGGTGGTAATATTATTTGAAACAGAGCACCATCTTTAGAGTTTCGTACACTAAGTTTTCCTAGACAATGCTCTTCAATAATAGTTTTAGACATATATAAACCCAATCCAGTGCCCTCTTTTTCCAATTTTGTTGAAAAGTATGGATTGAAAATTTTCTCTTTATTCTCCTCTTTTATACCACCACCATTATCAGATATCTCTAAAATCTGATTGTTCTCTTGAGAATAGGAATAAATTTTAATATAGGGTTCGTTAATATCTGCTTCTATTAAGGCATCTTCTGCATTTTTTAAAATATTTAGGATAACTTGCTGTAGCTCATTTGCATAGGTATAAAATTTTTGTTCACTTTTTAACTCTTGGATAATTGTTATCTTTTTATCTTTAATAGAGGGTGCAATGATATTTAACACAGTGTGTATAATATCAGAAAAGGAGATCTCTCTTTTATTTTTTTGTGGTTTAAAAAAATTTCGAAAATCATCTATAGTTTTACTTAAATGTTGAATATTAGTAGATATGTTTTGAGAGAGTTCTAGTACTACCTCAGTATCAGCTTTTCCAAGTTTTGCTTTTAGTTCAAGTCCTGAACTACTAAAACTTATAGCATTAAGTGGTTGTCTCCATTGGTGGGCTATCATATTTATCATCTCACCCATCTGTGCTAATCGTGATTGTTCTATGAGCTGTTTATCTTTTTGTCTATTTTTTTCAACCTCTAAAGAGATTTTTTGCTCTAGTTCAGAGTTTAGTTCTAAAATCTTCTTTTTATTTGTAATATCTTGTCTAATAGCGGAGTAACCTATTTTTTTACCATTATTGTAGAGAGGTGCTACTATCGCATAAACCCAGTAAAAAGTACCATTTTTATTTTGATTTTTAATATTACCATACCAAGTATCACCATTTTGAATAGTATACCACATCTCTTGAAAATCTTTTTTTGACATCTCTGCATCTCTAACAATATTGTGCTGTTGACCAATAAGTTCCTCTCTACTATATCCTGAGATAATACAAAAAGCTTCACTCACATCAGTTATCACTCCTTTTAAATCGGTCGTAGATGTGATCACATATTGATTGATAAGATTTTTAAGAGTTCTCTCACTTTGAAGAAGCTTTACAATGATAGAGATCATAGAGATAAAAATCAATAAACTCACAATATTTAAAACTGTAACAGACTCCAAATCTTTTTCAATCTTATGACGTTGCTCTTCAATATTGTTGATGATCTCACTTGCTAAATAATCATCAATTGTTTTGAGTGTATCTATCTGTAAAGATATATTTAAAAACCATTCATTAATATCTATATTTAAGGGTGTATCATCTGCATTTAAAATAGTGTTTTGAATATGAGAAACTCTATCTATTGCAAAACCATGAAAAAATTTTTCACAATAAGAGATAGCATTTGAAGATGCATATTTGAAAAAAAGTTCTTTATATAGCTCCTCTTTTATAATAAGTTTATGATAATTTAATTTTTGATTTAGAGTAATTTTATTTTCGTTAATAATAATTGTTCCAACTACTCGTTTTAGTCCCATATACTCTTTTAAGGATAGAAAACGACTATATGCTATGATATTTTGAGTGATTTTACTCCCTTGAGAAAAATTTGGAATATCAAAAATAATATTTAAGATGGAGATATTAATACTTTTATAGTATTTAACTATAGCTTGAGAAGATATATCTTGAATATCTGTTAGTTCTCTTATTTTATCAATATGTTTAAGGGTTTGATTTAAGGGGTCTGAGATAACTATATTGAAATATTTCTCTCTTTTCTTTTCTAATGATTGATAGAGTTGAGAGATTTTTTTATCGCTTTGAATACGTTGTAATTTTAGGGATTTCATAAAACTATTATTACTACTACTTACAAAAGCAACCGAAAGCCCTCTCTCTTTTTGTATCTCATGAATTACTTGAGAAAGTTTTGTTGCTAGTAAAACCTCATATTCAAGTTTTAAAAGAGATTGCTGTTTTGTATATTTTTGATTGAAAAGTGTGATTGTTAAGATAGTAAAGATAATCGCAAGTATGACAAATGGTAACACTAACTTTATTCTGATTTTCTTTTTCATAGATAAGAGAGTTTTTTAAAAATTTTCTAGATAAAGAAGTGTTACATCATCATCTAGTTGTGCATTTTTAACTTTATCTTTAGCTACATCTATAAGAGATGGATTTTCTATAAGGTTTTCAGGTGTTAACTCATTAAAATCTTTTATTTCATGTTCAACAAATCCATCACTATAAAGAATTATTGATCTCCATTGAGCGACAGTAAAATTATTGACGATAGGGTTTGGAGAAAAATTCATAAAAGGTGTATTGTTGGCTTTTATCTTAATAATATTATTATCGGTTTTAAGTAAAAATGGATACATACCACCTGAAGAGTAGGAGATAGTGTTTGAATTTTCATCTATCATAATCATAGTGTAGGAGAGTTGCTCAATATCACCTAAAAATGTTTTTATAATTGGAAAGATATGGTTGATCAGTTCTGTTAAACAGGTAACACTCTCTATAATATTATTTATAATTGAGGATGTAGCAAAAACGGTTAATGCTGGAGATATACCATGTCCTTGACCATCTATTATATAGATAAATCTTCGTCCATCATTACATTGATAAAGAGAGTAAAAATCACCACTTAAAATATCAAGTGGTGTATAGATAACTTTTGCAAAATCTTCACTTACTTGATTGATAATCCCAACTTCTAGTTTTTCTCGTGCATCAAGTTGCTGTTGTGTATCATATTTGTGTAGAGATTTAACCTCACTGTTTAAATTTACTAAAGATGTTACATCATTACATATCACCATATATTCTACTATCTCATTATTGATATCCAAAATAGGTTTAACTGTCGTAAAAAGATGGTATTTATTTCCATTTTTCGTTCTATTTTGCATAGCTCCTTGCCATATCTCTTTATCCTTTTTAACTGTTTTCCACATATCTTTAAAAATATTAGAGGAGAGAGATGAATCTCTAACTATATGGTGAAACTTTCCCAAGAGTTCAGATTTTTTATACCCTGAGATATTACAAAACTTATCACTTACATAGGTAAATATCCCTTTGGGATCGATTTTAGAAACAATAGTAGCTTTATCCATAGCGGTCTGATATTGATTGAGTAGTTGTAAGTTTAGTTCAGACTCTTTTTTTAACTGCAATGTTTTTGTAACTTTATCTAATATACCTACAAATTGATTTATATCTATGGGCTTTAAGAGGTAACCATCTACACCTATTTTGATACTATCAAGAAAAAAACTTGCTTCATTGTGAGCAGAGAGAATAAGAGTTGGAACATCATCGTTAATCTCTTTAATTTTTTGAATCATATCCAAACCATTTAAAATAGGCATATTGATATCTGTAATGATTAAGTCGATCTCATTATTTTTAAATTTTTCAATCCCATCTTGACCATTAACAGCTAAAATTATTTTATTAAAAAACTCATTAAATACAAAAAGAGAGTTTTCTTGTGTAGCTTTATTGTCTTCAACATAGAGAAGTGTTAAATGGGAGGTATGTTTAATTATTTTTTTTATATTTAGCATATATACAATCCTTGTGGGGATTGTATCATAAAGTTCGAAACTAGAAAGAGAAAAGTTCCTTTTTAAACTCAATAAACTGAGTAGCAACAGCTTCATTCTCTAAGCCAAGCTCTTTTAATGCTTTTGGATTTACTAAGTACCATCCTAGAACTATATCTACTTTATCACCCTTTTGAAGTTTATAGTCATAGTTTATTACACGATTTTCCCTACCTTGAATCATCGTATCTCGTAATGTTGTACTTGCTACCCATGGCATAGCAGGTTTGCCATTGTGTCCTATAACTCGTACAAATATCTCATCTTTAAATTTTTGAATATATTGACCTCTTATTACACTCACTTTTAACACAGCAGTTCTTAAAGGGTGGAGTAAAAGTGCATGGGAAGTTTTATTGTTAATATTTATACTGAAATCTTTTAACTTTTTATCGATAGTAATATCTACATACTGTTGAAGCATGTGAGAGTTTGAGTGGGCTCCTGCAAAACCATGAAATGTATGAGTTTTTGTTTCATTCATAATAGAAACACTCCCTTTTACTTTTGGCATATGACAACTTACACAGTTTGAACCATCCATCTCATTATCGATATTGGTTGAACATACATTAAGACTATGTTTATTTTTTTTATGGGAGTGACACCCTATACAAACATTTCCATTTTGCATATGTTCATTTCCATCTGTAACTATACCGTGATAAGGAGATTCTATATGCTTTTGGCGTGTAGCAAAATAGTTTTTCTCTGTTGTTGTCATAATATTGATATTACTTTTTTTATGGAGTTTAATATCTTTAATACGATGACAGTAAGCACAACTTATTCCAGCTTGATGCGTTGGATTGTCCATCATAGGAGGTGCTTTTTTTCCTTTTGTTTTCATATCATTTAAGTTGTCAGCAGTAGGAGTGTGGCATTTTCCACAACCATAACGCTCTTTTTTAAGGTTTTGAGGGTGTCTATCCCAAACAGCTTTATGAATAGGATCACGCTGAGGTGTTGATTGTGAGTGCATCGAACCTGAAAACTCATTGTAAATCTGTGTATGGCAATCTTTACAATCTTCGCTAGGGGCATAGTGTTGCTGTTTGTCGTTTGCATGTAAAGATGCAAAAACAAGTAGAGAAAATAGGATATACTTCATAACATTTCCTTATATTTAAAATTGATTTTGTAAAATTATAACTAAGATAACTTATACAAATATTTAAATATTAAATTTATCTGTCAAATAAACATTTAAACCATTTTTAGTTAGAATAGTTATCCATAATTTTCAAAGGTAAATAGTGCAAAATATTATACAAAAAATAAAAGATTTTAATGAATTAGTTATGTTTGAACACTCTATATTTTCTCTTCCATTTATTTTTATAGCGATGATTGTAGCAAGTGATGGTTGGTTTGGTTGGGAACTTCTACTCTTTGGTGTTATTGCAGCACTGAGTGCTAGAAATTTTGCTATGGGTGTAAATAGATATTTAGATAGAGATATCGATGCTCAAAACCCCAGAACAGCTTCTCGACCAAATGTTGATGGACGTATAAAAGCTTCAAGCATACTGTTTTTTATAGTTATAAATGCATCGATATTTATAGCTGTTGCATCTGCTATCAATACTCTTGCGTTTGCATTAAGTGTTCCTATCCTTATAGTTCTTGGAGGGTACTCCTATTTTAAAAGGTTTTCATCACTTGCACATATTGTATTGGGTGTAGCACTTGGATTAGCTCCTATTGCTGGTGTAGTTGCCGTAAGTGGAACGATACCTATCTGGTCAGTTTTATTGAGTTTAGGTGTGATTTTTTGGGTTGCTGGTTTTGACCTTTTATACTCACTTCAAGATATAGAGTTTGATAAAGAGAATAACCTGCACTCTATTCCATCACAATATGGAGCAGAGGCAACCCTTTTTATCTCCGCTATTTTCCACTCTTTAGCAGTTTTGTTTTGGATACTCTTTACTTGGTCAGCAGGACTTGGAGTATTTGCAGCTATCTCTGCGATAGGTTCAGGATTTGTATTGGCTTATGAACAGAAACTTGTACGTCGAGATTTTACACAGATCGATCGTGCTTTTTTTACAGTAAATGGTTATCTTGGAATAGCCTTTTTAGTTTTAATTATTTTAGATAGGATGGTTTAATATGCCTCGTTTAATTCAAGCTCCCATCAGTTTAGTATTTAGTGAAGTAGGTGAAAATAGAGAGATCTTTGAAAGAGAGTATCATCAACTGAGTGAATCAGATGATAACCCTATTAATCAATGGTTAAAACTAGCAAAAGCAAGAGGGGATACAGCAGATACAGATCCAGTTCTTTTAAATCTTGTGGTTGAACTTCATAATAAAATAGATGCCTTAGAACTTTTTTTAAGAGATGAAGAGCCTGTTCGAGTCTCTCTTATTCATAAGTTAGATATAGATTCGATAGGATTTGAGCATTTTAATCTTTCTCAAGAGATACTAGATGAGGGTAAAGAGTATTATGGTCGTATAGAGATGCCAGTACACCCTAAAAGGGATGTCGGTGTTTTTTTTAAGGCAGAGAGTAGAACACTTGCTTATATATCAAAAATACATGAAAGAGATGAAAAAGAGTGGAGTGCCTATATGACAGCAAGAGAAAGAGTTCTTATTCGTGAGATGAGGGAAAAAAAATAATGAATTTTCAGATAAATATTGAACAGTTTTACTTAGAGTATATTGTAGCTGTTATGGGAGGGTTAATTTTATATCTTCTCTATTTTATTTTAGTCAAAGATACCCAATACTCTAAACAGATACGTTTTTTAGCATCGACTATCGAAAATATAAATCAAGAACTATTTTCTCTTAAAAAGCAGCTCACAGAAACAAAAAAGCAGATAGATATACAATCTAAAAAGATGAGTGATGATGAGATCTATCAAGAGATAGAGAGAGGTGTGTATGATATGTTGCAACCTGTCACTGATAATATAAAGCAGTTGCAAGAAAGTTTTAATGTGATAGAGTCAAAAGTAGATTTTAGACTCTCCTCCTTAGAACATGGTGTAAAGCAGATATCACTTCCATCCACACTTCATGCAAAAGATGATGAAAAAATTATACAGCTTTTTAACCAAGGTGTTCCCTTAGAAACAATTATAAAAGAGTTGCATATCTCTAAAGCAGAAGTAGAGTTTGTACTGAAAATTCATAAAATAAAATAGAGTTTATAGATGCCAGCAGATAAAGTATTATTTAGTACCGTTTCCATATTGATAGGGATTAGTATCCTGTTGTCATACTCTCTTTCCCCCTATATTACTATTCTTTTTCATTTAAGTGAATTTCATTTTGTTATAAGACAGTTTTCATTTGCTATGTTAAGTATCTTTATTATGTGGTTTTTATCTACACTTGATCCAGACAAGTGGTTAAAGCCGATAGGATTTGGGCTTTTCTTTGGGTCAAGTGTGCTTATGCTACTGATGCTTATTCTTCCTGAATCGATAGTACCTGCTATTGGTGGTGCAAAAAGATGGATTAAAGTTTTTGGATTTTCTCTTGCTCCAGTAGAGTTTTTTAAAATTGGTTTTATCTATTTTTTAGCATGGAGTTTTTCTCGCAAAATGGATTATCATGGAGGAAGAGGTCTAAAATATGAATGGTTACGTTTCCTTCCCTATGGTGTCATTTTTACTGGAGCGATATTTATTATTGGTTATGAACAGAAAGATTTAGGGCAATCGATGGTTTTAACTGGAACTATGCTTATCTTATTGATT
>JAYEGK010000048.1:0-4994 GCA_034716265.1 Campylobacterota bacterium | reverse complement strand
AGCTTTTATATCTAATATAGTCTCTTTGAGTTCTTTTATATCTGGTAGTTGGTAAGGATTATCTAAAGTAACATCTACTATAGTTTTTTCATCTTTGAAATCTAAGACAGAATTTAAAAAAGAGATTAAAATCTCTTTTTTATTTTCGTTTCCAAATATTTTTTTAAATGCTAGGTCATTTTTTGGGTCTGCAAATTTCAAGATATAATCCTTTTGTATTTTATTTAAATTGATTATATCTTAATCCCTCTGCTTTTTCCCCATATAATTTTAATACTTCTTGTGTGTATTTCTGAGCCATAAAAACAGATTTAATATCATTAACGCTATACTGGACAGTATGAAAATTACAAATATGATACCAAAAGAGTTAGCATACAGGATATACAATAATGAACTAGCGATAATTATGGATATTCAAAAAAATAGAGTAGTGTTACTACAAAATAGAGCATTAGAGTTATGGCAAGATATTTTAGAAAATGGTAAAATAGATTTTGGAGAGGATGAGGAAAAAATTGTTGATGAGTTCAAAGCAAATGGTCTGATTGTGAGTGATAGTGAACTGCCTTTAAGATCAGATCTCTCAAACTCTATTCAAGAGGTGGATATCTCTATTGTAAACTACTGGGCATTTAAAAATCGTATCCCTTTGAGTGGTCATTTTGAACTTACTTCACAATGTAATCTTCGCTGTACCCACTGCTATACGCTTTTTAGAAAAAAAGATACTCTCAACACTCAACAGATATTTCATATCATAGATGAGATGCATAAGGCGGGAACTTTAGGGTTGGTACTTACAGGTGGAGAGATATTTGCTCGAAAAGATATAGTGGAAATTTTACGCTATCTGTATGAGAAAAGATTTGTACTCAGACTCAACACAAATGGTATCTTTATAGATGAAAAGATGGTGGAGAGGATAAAAGAGTTTACAAATATATATAGAATCCATATAAGCCTTTATAGCGCTGATGCAAAAATACATGATGAAATCACAAATCAAAAAGGCTCTTTTGAAAAAACTTTAAACTCGATAAAACTCCTTAAAGAGGCAGGGTTTACTTTGCGTATAAACTGCTCTCTTATGCAAGCAAACAAAAATAGCTATAAGCAGATTAAAACAGAGATAGGAGATAAACTAGGTGTTGAGGTTCACTATGACCCCTTTATATATCCAAAAGATGATGGCTCGGTTGATAATATATTTCAAACATTTGATGATAAACAGGTAGAAGAGTTTGATATATTTCAACAACGAAATGAGGATAAAGAGGAGAAAAAACCTAAGCTTTGTAAAGCGGGATTTTCATTTTTTTCTATTACAGAAGATGGAGGACTCTATCCCTGTTTAAAGATGAAAAGATGTTACACAAACCCTTTAGGAGATCTGACGAAAACAACCTTTAGTGACATTTGGTATAAAAGTGATAAAATAAAGATGATACGAGCATCTCTTGATAATAAACTAAGAGATTGCTCTATCTGTGACCTAAAACTGTAGGAGTTGGAAATGAAGATAGATATAGAGATAAAACATAGTTTAGATGAGATATTAGCAGAGCTAAACCACGAAAATAGTGGAGATATAATCTCACTAAAACATAACACTAAATTTTTTGTAGGTCGTGGTTGTGAGATACCCTATACAGAAGATATGGGAGATGATTTTAACAAAGAGAGAACATTTATGACAGATGCTTATATCGATTCTCAAAGACATTTAGCAATTTGTACCGATAATATAAAATTTTAGGATACTTTTTGTATAATCCCCAAAATTAATTTAAAGAGAAAATAGTAAATAAACTCTAAGGAATCACGATGGATTGGGGTAAAGTAATATATGTATTTTTTGCATTGATGAGTTTAACATCGATAGCAGGTTTTTTGTATGAACATAGTGCAGTTGCTCTTTTTGTAGCTGCAAGTTTAAACCTTGTGTCGACATTTTTGAAAATTGGTGTAAGAAATCTTCTTTCGGCTGAACTTTTAGCATCCTCTTTAGTTGCTGACCTACATCTTATTCCAGCATTTATCTATTTAGAAGTGAATCAAGCAACGAACTTAGAGTGGGCGATAGCATTAGCTATTGGTGCATTGATAGCTAATATCTTCTCTATCGGACTTATTTATATAGAGAGCTCAAAAACACACGATGAATATTAATAAATTAGGAATAAACTTTGGAATATAATTCACAATCGATAGAAAAAAAATGGCAAAATTATTGGGCTGAAAATGGAAGTTTTGAGCCATCAGAAGATTTCACAAAAGAGAAAAAATATATTTTAAGTATGTTTCCTTTCCCAAGTGGACGTTTACATATGGGTCACGTTAGAAACTACTCAATTAGTGATGCTTTTGCTCGCTTTCATAGACAACAGGGTAAAAATGTTCTTCATCCTATAGGTTTTGACAGTTTTGGTATGCCCGCTGAAAATGCAGCTATTAAAAATGGTTCACATCCTAAGGGTTGGACTTATGACAACATAGACTATATGAAAGGTGAGTTTAAATCTTTAGGTTTTAGTTTTTCAAAAGATAGAGAACTTGCTACAAGTGATGAGCTTTACACAAAGTTTGAACAAGGTTTTATCATCGATATGTATGAAAAAGGTTTGTTATATCGTGAAAAAGGGATGCTTAACTGGTGTCCACATGATCAAACAGTTTTAGCAAATGAACAAGTTGTGGATGGATGTTGTTGGAGATGTGACACGCCAATTGTAAAAAAAGATATGAATCAGTACTATTTTAAAATAACGCAGTACTCTGATGAGCTTTTAGATGATTTAAAAAAGCTTGAAGGTGGTTGGCCTAAACAGGTTCTAACTATGCAAGACAACTGGATAGGCAAATCAAACGGTTTAGCTTTTGATCTTTTCTTTGATGATAAATCAAAAGAGAAATTAGATGGTAAGTTTGAGAGTTTTGATGTTTTTACAACTCGTCCAGATACTATCTATGGCGTAAGTTACACCGCACTCGCTCCTGAGCATAAAGTAGTTGACTTTATGATTGAAAATAATCTTCTTGATGAGGTAACTCTTAGTGAAATCACAAAGATGAAAAATTCTTCATCTATAGATAGACAAAAAGAGAAATCTGGTCTTCCTTTAGGATTAAATGTTATCCATCCACTTACTGGAAAATCAGTTCCGGTTTGGATAGCTAACTTCGTACTTATGGATTATGGCTCAGGTGCCGTTATGGCTGTTCCTGCTCATGATGATAGAGATTATGACTTTGCAAAGAAGTATGACTTACCTATAAATGCAGTTATCAAACCAAAAGATGAAGAAGTAGATGTAAGTGAAAAAGCATATACGGAAGTTGGCGTGCTTTTTAACTCTGCTGAGTTTGATGGTTTAAACTCTAAAAAATCTCAGTATAACATCATTAAAATGTTTGAAGAAAAAGAGATTGGTAAGAAAACTACAAACTATAAACTAAAAGATTGGGGAGTGTCACGCCAACGCTATTGGGGTGCACCTATCCCATTTATCCATTGTGATGATTGTGGTTTAGTTATGGAGAAGAAAGAGAATCTTCCTATCGCTCTTCCTGAGGATGTTGAGATAAATGGAGAGGGTTCTCCACTTGAAAATCATCCAACTTGGAAACACTGTTCTTGTCCAAATTGTGGTAAAGATGCTGTTCGTGAGACAGATACTATGGATACATTTGTTCAGTCATCTTGGTATTTCTTACGTTTCTGTGCATCACCAGAGAACTGGGAGAAAGAGGCATTTTCAAGTGAGCAGATGAAATACTGGATGGGAGTTGACCACTATATAGGTGGAATAGAGCACGCGATACTTCACCTTCTATATGCAAGATTCTTTACAAAAGTTTTTCGTGATTTAGGTTATGTTGATTTTGATGAGCCATTTGAGAAACTTTTAACACAAGGTATGGTTCTTAAAGATGGTGCCAAGATGTCTAAGTCAAAAGGAAATACAGTTGACCCTGATGCTATCATAGAAAAGTATGGTGCAGATACGGCTAGACTTTTTATCCTTTTTGCAGCTCCACCAACGCAAGAGCTTGAATGGAACGATAGTGCAGTTGAGGGATCTTATAAGTTTATAAAAAGATTTTTTGACAGAAGTTCAAATATAGTTAAAACAGATACTATTCCTACTATTGAGCATTCATCTCTTAGTAAAGATGAAAAGTTAGCACGTAAAAAAGTATATGAAGCATTAGTTCGTGCAAATGATGTATATAACGAGCGTTATACTTTTAACACAATGATAGCAGGTGTTATGGAAGCTATGAATGCACTTAATGGACAAAACAATGCTGATGTTTGGAGTGAAGGTTATTGGATTTTATCTTCAATCATGGAGCCTGTTATCCCTCATACAGCATGGGAAATTTCAAATGAATACTTTAACTTAAATAATTTATCTACGCAACAACTCTTAGAGGAAGTTTTTGTAGAAGATAGTATGATGTTAGGCGTTTCTGTAAATGGTAAGCGTAGAGCGGAAGTTGAAGTAGCGATGGATGCATCTAAGGATGAGATTTTAAATGCTGCAAAAGATGTTATTGCTAAATGGATTGATGGAAAAGAGATAGTAAAAGAGATAGTTGTTCCTAAAAAGCTTGTAAATATTGTTATAAAAGGCTAATCTAAAATGATGAAGAATGTTGTAAATGTTATTATATTTTTGAGTATTATTATGACATTTTCATCATGTGGATATAGTTCAAGTGCAAAGTTTTCAAGAGCTGTTATTGGTGAAAAAATAAGTACAACGGTTGTTGTCTCCTCTCAAGATCCTGAAAATAGTGTGGTTATGAAAGATGCTTTGGATAGTGCTATTTTAGAAGTTTTTCACTCCTCTTTAACAACTAAAAAAAGATCAAAAACTCATATTGAACTCTCTATATTTGATATTAGATACACTCCCATGCAATATGATAAATATGGTTATATTATCGCATATCGAGCTACTACTACTTTAAAAATCATTAAAACT
>JAYEGK010000047.1:0-5039 GCA_034716265.1 Campylobacterota bacterium | reverse complement strand
TAATGTTAAAAATATCTCAGCTACAAATATTTTAATAGCTAAAGGCTTAAAATTCTCCAATGCACCCTCTACTCTAGGGTCTAAATATTTTAATGTTTTGGCTCTTTTTACCTCTAAGAGTATAAAAATAGTTGCAAAAAGAATCATAGCAATATTTTCAATAGTAAAGTCAAGATGTTTGGCTGCCATCATAACAACACCTGTAAATAAAACAACACTTAAACCTAAAGAGCTAATAGGTGTAAATATACGCATCGCTCTTTTATATTTCCTAATTTCTGTTGCTCGATAAAGCATAATAAAATTAACAAAAACCGCCAGTAAAATTCCAATAACACCATAGTTATGTGTTACAATACTCATATCATACATTTCATTCATAGTGGAATTTTATAATAATAATAATTTTTATACAAGAGGTAAAAAAATATGTCTGTTACGATAGAAAAAGCACTTGAACTCATCTATAACAATATCACTCCTAAATCGCTAAAAATATTACCTATTGAAGAGGTTTTAGGCTATGTTTTAGCACAAGATATAGTTGCAACACATAATCTTCCTCCCTATGATAATTCAGCGATGGATGGCTATGCTGTAAAGATAGATGATAGTGGAAAATGTGTTCAAGTGACACATACTATCTTTGCAGGTGACAACTCTAGTGAAGAGTTACAACATACCAATGCTATAAAAATCATGACTGGAGCTAAAATCCCCTTTGGAACCCAATCTATTGTTCCTATTGAGGATACAAAAATATGTGAAAATGGTGTTATTTTACCAACCAATCTTGTTCTCTCAAAACATATCAGACTCTGTGGAGAAGATATAAAAAAAGGGGATACTCTTTTAAAAAAGGGTCAAAGATTAAATGCACATCAAATCACATTATTAGCATCTCAAGGCATTAGTCATATAAAAGTATATAAAAAACCTCGTGTGGCCCTTTTTGCATCAGGAAATGAACTTAAAATGCACTTTGAAGATGTGAAAGAGTATCAACTCTACAATACAAACACACCAACTCTTTTAGCAAGAGTTCAAGAGTTAGGATGTGAAGTTGAATTTATAGGAACAGCACAAGATAGCTTAGATGATATAAACACTCACATACAAAGTGCTTTAGATTGTGACCTTATTATTACATCGGGTGGTGTGAGTGTTGGCGATGCTGATTATACAAAAGAGGCATTTGGAGCTTTTAAATATGAGATATTTTTTGATAAGATCGAAATAAAACCTGGAAAACCAACAACTTTTGGTCATATAGGAGAGGGTACTTTTGTTTTAAATCTTCCTGGGAATCCTCTAGCAGCTGCTCTGAACTTTGAACTGTTTGGACAAAGTATCATTTTAGCACTTAGTGGTGATAAATCTAAATATATAAACACAATAGTAGCAAAGATGAAAGATAATTATAGATTAAGAGCTGGTAGAAGGAGTTTGGTTCCTGGATTTTTTGATGGAGAATATTTTCAAGTTTGTGAAAAGTTTGCTCCAGGGATGGTATCTCCATTAGCAAACTCCAATGGCTATATAATGATTGATGAAAACTCTACTCTTTTAGAAAAAGATAGTTCCGTGAACTTTATCTCTACTCAATTTAACTTTAGAACTACTCATAAAACTACTCTTATAAGTTCTTAAACTTTAGAGGGATTGATAAACTTTTTTCCTCTCTTTAATTTCTCAAAAAGCTCACTATCTTTCCAATCATCTTTAATCTCTTTTGAAAAAACAATCTCATTTAAATCTATCTCTCCCATCAGTTTAGAGTAAGCATCCTCTTTAAAACACTGAGCATAACCAGTTTGTGTTTCATGGACTATGATACTTTGTAAAGATACATTTTTTTCACCATTGATAGTACTTGTAAGCGATAAAAGTTTATCTATCATCACAAATATCACACGTGAAAACTGTTCTGCTGATGGCGAAACAGGAAGTTCAATCCATCTATGGGAATGTTTTTTCATATCTGCAATATATTGCTCATCATCATAACTCCAGATAGCTATGGCATGGTCAAAACTCTCAACTAAAGCTTTCATATTTTGCTTCATTAAACCAAAATCATATACCATCTGTCCATTATCTAAAAAGTTTGATTCAAAAAGGAGTTCTACCTTATAAGAGTGACCATGAAGTGAACTTCTACATTTAACAGTAGAGCAACCACGAACTATATGAGCATTTTCAAATTTAAATAGTTTTCTGATTATCATTTTTGTTTAAACACCTTTATTTTTATCCCAAATTCTGATATGTAATCTATCACTAAAATTATACCCTTTCTCTTTACAAAACTCTACAAGAGGTTCACTATTACTCTCTACCTCCTCTTTACTTCCCCCCAAAGGCATACAATAGATTTTTGTTTGTGGTGAGTGCATCACTATACTATCTATCTCATCCTCTAAACCAAGATTGATTGACTCTTCATCAACTGAAAACTTAAAAAAAGCCTCTTTAGCTTGAGATGCTAGGGAGTATATAATATCGCCTTTTACCCTTTTTTCAAACTTTTCATCTGAGTTTGCAAGTTTTATAGAGAGAGCAAATATACACTCTTTATAGATAGGATATTTTTCAAAATCAACAGCTAAAGAACCATTTGTCTCAAAAGTTATCTGATGCCCATTGTGAGATAGTTTTTCCAAAAACTCTATAAATATTGGGTTGTTTGCATAGATGAGAGGTTCTCCACCTGTGAGAACAATATCTACCGCATTAGGAAGTTCATAAAGTTGTAAAATATTTAAAAGATTTTCAGTTTTCTCTATCGGTATCCAGTTATGTGAAAAATGCTCTTTATTTACAGCATAAACAGTATCACAACCTAAAACCTCTGTACCATCTGAAGCTTTTTCTATACAACCAAAACCCTCACACCTCATATTGCAACCACCAAAACGAAAGAAAACAGATGGCACACCCGTATATTTTCCCTCACCTTGAATAGAGTAAAAATGTTCTACTAAATAAAGCAATTTTTATCCACCTGTTTCATAAAAAGCACGAGAAGATATATCTGTATCATCCCCACCCCAACGATTTTTCTCAGGTTTTGTTCTCACAACCTCTTTTAACACTAAAGCAGCCCCTTTAATATCACCTTTTCTAATAGACTCAGCGATACTCATCGCTTCATCAAAATAGAGACAAGGGATGAGATTTCCCTCTGCTGTTAAACGAATACGATTACATTTTTTACAAAAATCATCTTCATAAGGCTCAATAATCCCAAATCTATACCCATCATCCATCGTATAATAGTGTGAAGGAGATGTTCCATCAAAACCATCATCACTAAAATTATATTTTTCTTTTAATATAGCTAGAAGTTCAGGAGATTTCAATCCAGATATATCTTTTAAAGCATAACTATTTTCCATATATTCTATATAACGTATACTCATATTTCGTTTTTTAGAATACTCTAACACATCTATAATCTCATTAGAGTTCATCCCTCTCATAGGTACCATATTTACTTTTACTTTCAACCCAACCTTTAATGCTTCATCCACACCATCAAGAACATTTTGTAAAACATCTTTACCTGTTATATCTTGAGCGACTTGAGGAATAAGAGTATCTATGCTTACATTTATCCGCTTAAGTCCTGCATCTTTAAGTCTTTGTGCTGTTCTCTTTAAAAGGAAAGCATTCGTCGTCATCGCTAAATCTATGGAGGGTTCATATCTATAAATCATCTCAATAAATTTATCTAAATCTTCACGTAAAAGTGGTTCACCACCTGTAATACGGATCTTTTTTACACCCTCATCAATAGCCACTTTCATAAACTCAAATAACTCTTCAAATGAAAGTAAGTTCTCTTTTGGAACCCATGAAAATGGCTTTTCAGGCATACAGTAGGTACATCTAAAGTTACAACGTTCTGTGACTGAAACTCTTAGGTAGTCCACTACTCTATCGTAGCTATCTATCAACATCTAGAGTAACTTTACTAATGTAGCAACAACAGCTGCTTGTGCTACTAACATTCCAGCAACCCATTTTATTAACTCTGTTTTCATATCACTTAAATCATACTTAGTCGCCAACTCCTCTTTTTGTTGCTCTATAATCTGCTGTGTATTATCTTTTAAAATTTGTGAAATCTCTTTTGCAATTTTATCATCAAGATCTGCATTTTTCAATCTTTCATAAATTGACAAGGTGTCAATATTAACAATCATAATAAACCTTTATGTTTTATTTAGTCATCTATTATACATAAAAAGTGTAAAAATTAAGGTAAAAAATTTTGAAGGAAAAGAGGGAAGTTTCCCTACACATAGAGTGCAGAAAAACTATTTAACTGTTTTTATTGTAAGAAACTAAAAGTTTACTAGAATGCGTAACGACCCCATACACGAATTTTGTTATCAGAGTCCATAGAACCTGCTTCTATTGAAGTTGGCTCACTCCATGAACGGTTAATGAAAGCAGCGAAATACTGAACACCACCAGCTTTAACTTTATACATTAAGTCAAACTCTGAATAGTCAGTACCTGATTGACGACCAGCATTCATTAAGTTTAATCTACCACCATCAGTAAAACCATACTGACCGATAACTGTACCCATATCACCTAAACTATATGCACCTTTTACTACAACTGTTTTTGCATCTAAAGAGATAGCATCTTGATTGTAAACCATTTGAGTAAATAATGGAGACTTAACACCTGTACCAGTATTTTTAACTGCTGCTTGATGTTTACCATCAGTATTTCCACTAACAAAAGTAAATGCACCACTTAAAGTTAATGCAGGCATAGGTTTTGCAGAAACTTTCATACCCATAGCAGTAGTGTCAGTAGTTATACTTGCTTCAGGCATAATCATACCAGCTTGTAAACAAACTTTCATACCCATTGGTAAAGATTTATCAGCAACTTTTGCATCAATCCAGATAGCATCTGCACTATCAGCAGCAGTAATACCAGCTAAAGCATAGTAAGAAGCAGTAACAGTAGTCATAGGAAGTGATGTATTTTGAGCAGTTAACATATAAGCTGTTTTA
>JAYEGK010000046.1:0-21849 GCA_034716265.1 Campylobacterota bacterium | reverse complement strand
AAGCTGAGCCTGATCAACATCTTCATATTTTGCATATTGAGACAATTTAGTTTCCTTTAGTATAATTTTTATTAGATTGCATTATATATTAATTTTTCTTTATAAATCTTTTTTAATTGTATTTTATAAAACTCTTCTAGTGATTATATTAGGGTATCATACTATATCATCTAATAGAAACTACTGGTTTACAACAGCTACACCTACTTTTCTTTTAAAGATTATAGAAAAAAACAACTACTTCCTACCAAACCTAGAGAACGTTGTTAAAGATGAATAGATTTAACTATAAAAACTGAAAGAGGTACCATGAGAAGTATTTAGCTGATAATCTTCCTATTTTTATAGTTGGGATTGGATTTTCAAAAGAGGATAGAAATATCTCCTCTTTTGAGATTGAGCAAGTTGAATTAGCATTGAAATAGTTTATGAGTGATTAATATAACATAAACATCATTTTAGTTAAAATACCAACAATTTTAATGCAATAATTATTGGAGATTTAATGGACGCAGCCAAATATATTTGGATGAATGGAAAATTTGTAAATTGGGATGATGCCAAAATACATGTACTTTCACACACACTTCACTATGGAAATGGTGTTATTGAGGGAACTAAAGCTTATAAAACAGCTAAAGGGTATGCTATCTTTCGCTTAAATGAGCATACAGCTAGACTTAAAGAGTCTGCAAAAATGACTCTTATTGATATCCCTTACACAGTTGAGGAGATGAATAAAGCACAGATAGATTTAATCAAAAAAAATGAGTTTACAGGGGATAATGTTTACATACGTCCCTTCGCATTTTTAGGTTATGGTGTTATGGGTGTTTATCATAAAGATGCTCCTGTTGAAACTGTTATGTCAGCTTGGGAATGGGGTGCCTATCTTGGAGAAGAGGGACTTCGTAAAGGTATTAAACTTAAAATCGCTTCTATGACACGTCCTGCAAACACTTCAAATATGGGTAAAGCAAAAGCATCTGCAAACTATCTTAACTCGCAGATGGCTAAATATGAAGCTATCGATTGTGGATATGATGAAGCACTTCTTTTAGATGACCAAGGTTATGTAGCAGAAGCGAGTGGAGCATGTTTTTTTATGGTTAAAAATGGAGAGTTAATCACTCCACCAAATGACAACTCTTTAGCTTCTATCACTCAAAAGATGGTTATAGAGATGGCTGAAGATTTTGGAATAAAAGTAACTCGTCGCCGTATCACTCGTGAAGAGGTTTATGTTGCAGATGAAGCATTTTTAACAGGTACTGCTGCTGAGATCACTCCTATTGCATTGGTTGATGGTAGAGATATTGGAACTGGTTCACGTGGCGAGATGACTGAAAAAATTCAATCAACTTACTTTGATATTGTATTTGGCAGAAATGCTAAATATGAGCATTATTTAACATATATAGACTAAACAAAAATAAAATAAAAACACAAGGAGAGTATTAGATGGCATCAGATATGAATGATTATTTTAATATGAAAAAAAGTCAAAACGGTGGCAAGGATAAAAAACCTGCTAACAATTCAGGTGGTGGTAATGGTGGTGGTCCAAAAGGTCCTCAAATGCCAAATATAGAGTTTAATATGAATGGAAAAGCTGGATTAATCTATTTTATCATTGCAGTAGTTCTGATGTTAGTTATGGCAAAACCTTTTACTATCATTGAAGAGGGACAGCGTGGTATCTTAAGTACAAATGGTAAATACCAAAATCAAGCACTTCTACCAGGTTTACACTTTATAGTACCAGTTATCCAAAAAGTGTATGTAGTAGATACGAAAGTTCGTATCTATAACTATGCATCTCGTATCGAAACAAACTCTAATGCATCTGGTATCGGTTCTAAACCAGCTATTACAGTTCTTGATAAGCGTGGTCTTCCTGTTTCTATTGAGTTAACTGTTCAGTATAGATTGAACTCTCAATTTGCTGCACAAACTATCTCTAATTGGGGATTTTCTTGGGAAGATAAGATTATCAACCCTGTTGTTCGTGATGTTGTTCGTAATGTTGTTGGTAAATATGATGCAGAATCACTTCCACAAAAACGTAATACTATCGCAAATGAGATAGAAAAAGGTGTACGTGACAGTGTAAAAGGACTTGCAAACTCTCCTGCTGTTTTACAGTCGGTACAACTCCGTGAAATCCTTTTACCAAAGAAAGTAAAAGAGCAGATAGAAGCTGTTCAAATTGCTAAACAAGCGGTACAAAAAGCGGAACAAGATGTTCAACGTGTAAAACAAGAAGCACTAAAACGTGCAGCAGAAGCACAAGGTGTGGCTGAAAAAGCTCGTATCGAAGCGCAAGGTAAGGCAGATGCTGTAAGAATTGAAGCAGATGCACAAGCAAAAGCAAATATCTTAATCGCAGAGTCTTTAACTACTAAACTCTTATCATTAGAGCAGATTAAAATTCAAGGGAAGTTCAATGAAGCTCTTCGTGAAAACAAAGATGCAAAAATATTTCTAACACCTGGTGGTTCAACTCCAAATATTTGGGTTGATACAAAAGATATTAAACAGAGAACTACGGCTCAATAGATGATGCAAGAGATTTTAAATAGAGTTGATTGGGCAAAAAGTGAACTATTACCTGTAATAGTTCAAGATGTTGCAAACAACGAAGTTTTAATGATGGCATATATGAATAGAGAAGCTTTAGAACTCTCTCTCTCTACTAAAATAGCTCACTATTTTTCACGCTCTAAACAGCGTATCTGGAAAAAGGGTGAGAGCAGTGGTCATACACAAGCTATACACTCTTTTAATATAGATTGTGATAACGATACACTTCTTATAAAAGTAACACAAGAGGGTGTAGCCTGTCATACAGGTCGTCGTTCATGTTTTTTTACAGAACTAGAGAGTGGTGAGGCAAAAACAGATATAGAAGTAGCTACAGATACTATGTATGGCGTGATAGATACACTTTACCACACCATACAAGAGCGTAAAAATGCAGATCCATCTACTTCGTGGACTGCAAAACTTTTAAGTAAAGGTGATAACACTATACTTAAAAAAGTTGTTGAAGAAGCGGGTGAGTTTAGCTTTGCTTATAAAGACAATGATGAGGATGAGATGGTTTATGAGGCAGCAGACTTAACGTACCATATGTTAGTAGCACTTGCTGCTAAAAACATCTCTCCAGATAGAATAAAGCAGGAGTTAGCTCGTAGGTTTGATATGAGTGGAATCGCTGAAAAAAATTCAAGAAAAGATTAGATGAAAGAGAAGATAACTGCCTTTATAAATGAACTTATAACATACGATTATATTTTATTTGGTAGCTCTTTCGCTCTTTTTATTATTTTTATCATTTTAGCTCTTATTTTACGTAAAAAAATAGGGTTGGCTATATTTTTAGTTCTCCTCTCTTTTACTATCTTACTTATTGGGCCAACTGTTGGTTATATGGAGATGCATAAATATCTTTTTAAAAACTCTACTACTTTAATCTCTGAAAAAAAATTACAGTTTAGTGATGCTATCGTTGTTAAAGGTAGTATTAAAAATGAATCGGAACTAGATTTCAAAAGTTGTAAAATCACAGTAAATATTCATAAAGTTAGTAAAAATATCATAAGAAAACATCTCTATAAGCTCAAGCCTATGCGAAAAATGCACTTTATAGAAACAGATATCTCTATTGGTAATAGTAAAGAGTTTAAAGTGATAGTAGAACCTTTTACTTATAGCAAAGAGTATAATATTACATTAGGAGCGAAATGTAAATGACCCTATTAAACTATTGGCACTATATTGCATTAATTGTCATCTTTATACTTTTTATTATTGGTGTTTTCAAATCATTGCAACAGGAAAAAAATGAGATTCTTTTAGGAATGATATTTTCAACTACTCTTGTTTCTATTTTTTTAGCTGTAGTTTCTGTTGTTGTTATAGATAAATATACTAAAGATGTAGCGCTCTATAAAGTTAAAAATAAAAGACTCTTAAGTATCGAAAAAGTTATCTATACTGGTGTAGTAAAAAATGAGGGTGATTTTCCTATCGGTAAAGTTACCTTTGAAGTTAAACTGGTTAATAAAGGTCATGCAACAGGAAATGTGAAGGGTGGTAATTTTTATAAACCTAAAGGTCTATTCGATATTTTTTCTAGTGATGAAAACGATAAAGAAAATAGAGCTCAATCTATCGTAAAAGAGTTTGTAGTTGCTAAAAACTTACAACCTGGAACATCTAAATCCTTTAGAGTCTATTTTGCATATCCACCCTACTTTAGAAGTGTTGCTCACTTTACAAAAGTTAGTGGTCATTAATATTTAAGACCAATAACCTTTAATGCTCCATTGATTTTTTTAATCTGTTCATTTTTATCTCTACACCAAAGTGGAGCTAGAAGTGAGTCATCATCCATCCCTGCTGTTACACGTTGTACCGAAACATTTTTTGGCTTCATCTTTACAGACTCTACTAAAACTTTAAGATAACTCTCTTCACTAATAGGAGTAAATTTACCACTCATAAAATCATTTCCTAAAGATGTTCGCTTTACAACATATAAAGGGTGATATTTTACAGAATCTATACCCCATTCATATGCTTGTTTAGATGTTTCTAACATCATCTCCTCACTCTCATCAGGAAGACCAAATATGAGATGCCCACAGACATATAAACCAGCATCTTTTGATTTTATAATCCACTCTTTTACATTATCACTGGAGTGACCACGATTTATCTTATCGAGTGTTTCATCATATACTGATTGGATTCCAAACTCTATCCATATCTCTTTTGTTTTGTTCAACTCTGCTAAATACTCTAATGTCTCATCAGTAATACTATCTGAACGAGTTCCAATACTTAGACCAACAACATTATCAAATGATAAAGCTTTATCATAGAGAGCTTTAAGTGTTTCAAAAGGGGCATAGGTATTTGTAAATGATTGAAAATAGACTAAAAATTTCTCTGCACTGTATTGATCAGCTTGACGTTTACTAATTGCGTTAAATTGAGTTTCAAGTTGCTCTAACTGTTTCTCTAAAAATGGGTTCTCTGTGGAGTCTAAATTGAGATGAAATCCTTTAAGATCTTTTATCTCATTTGTACTTGCACTAAAGGAGTCATTTTCACAAAAAGTACAGCCACCCTTAGCAACTGTACCATCTATATTTGGGCAAGTAAAACCTGAGATATTTATCCCAACTTTATAAACTTTGCAACCAAATTTATCTTTTAAATAATTACCATAAGTATAAATCTGTTTCAAATATAAACCTAAATTACGTACTTACCTGTAAAACAAGCAGTACAATATTTATCTTCACCATTAGCGTTTACACTTCTTAGTAGTGATGCTTCATCTAAATAAGCTAAAGAGTCCGCTTCTATATAATCACAAATCTCTTGTGTAGTCATATTTGCAGCGATAAGGTTCTCTTTACTTGGAGTATCTACACCATAAAAACATGGATCTGTTGTAGGAGGAGAGGATACACGCATATGCACCTCACTAGCACCTGCCTCTTTAAGCATTCTAATAATTCGTCTTGAAGTTGTCCCTCGAACAATAGAATCATCAACAACGATAACACGCTTTCCTTTGATAATATCTATCATAGGAGAGAGTTTCATCTTCACTTTTAGATCACGCATCTTTTGAGTTGGTTCTATAAATGTACGACCGATGTAATGATTTCTCATAATACCCATCTCATAAGGGATACCGCTCTCTTGTGCATAACCGATAGCTGAAGGAACACCACCATCTGGAACAGGAACAACAAGATCTGCTTCAACAGGAGTAATTTTTGCTAACTCTTTTCCCATGTTTTTTCTAGTTTCATATACTGATTGACCAAATACTGATGAATCTGGACGAGCAAAGTATACATACTCAAAAATACAATGTTTTGGTGTTGGTTCAAACACCTTAATACTCTTAGGAGCTTTATCTTTCTCAAAAATAAGAAGTTCCCCTGGTTCAACATCACGGATAAACTCAGCACCAACAAGATCAAATGCACAAGTTTCACTCGCAACAATATAACCACCATTTGGTAAACGCCCTAAACTAAGTGGACGAAAACCGTGGCGATCACGCATAGCAAACATCTTTGTTCTACTTAAAAATACTAATGAGAAAGCACCCTCTATACGATGAACAGCATCTATAATTCTATCAAGAAGTTTATCTTTTTCACTTTTAGCGATAAGATGAATAAGGTTTTCAGTGTCCATAAAAGTTTGAAAAATAGCACCTTTTTCGATGAGCTTATTACGAACCTCTTCAGCATTTGTAAGATTACCATTATGAACAATAGCCATCTCACCTAAATCATATCTAGCAAATACAGGTTGTGCATCTAAAATAGAGTCATCCCCAGCAGTAGAGTAACGTGTATGACCTATTGCACTCTCACCCTTTAAAGTAGCGAGTTTATTCTCATCAAAAACCTTCATAACAAGACCACGATCTTTAATAGTATGAAGTTTATTTCCATCAGAAGAGCTGATACCTGCTGCTTCTTGACCACGATGTTGCAAAGAGTGAAGGGAAAAGTAAGCTAATTCAGAAGCTTCTTTATGACCAAATATACCAACAACTGCACATTTTTCATTCATATTTTCGAGCAAGATAAGATCCTTATGCCTATAGAGTAGATTATTTTTGGAATTATACTCAAAACTATCTAATATCAAAATTTAACTATCAAAACTTTATTAATCATTTAATATGGTATTATAATTGCTATGATATTTGATAAAAAGATAAAATAGATGAAAATAGTATTGAGTAATAACCTTATTCTTATAACAACCGACTTTCATACGTTAAATAGTGCTTGGATGAAGGAGTTTTTAAATCATCATGCTAGAGGTATGCTTTTTTTACCTAAAGCTGTTTTAGTTTTTAGAAATGAAACATTAGATGAGATACGTAGTGAATTTTTACAGCAGTTAAGTGTACATCATGCCTCAAAAAATGATTTTTCTCATCACTTTTTTTTACGCTCAATGCTTCGTTATGGAAAACGTCCTATCAAAATAGAACTTGATAAAACCTATGAACCTGAAATAGTTAAAGTAAATCTTTATGCCTACAATAAAAATAGAGTTTTAATATCACTCGACGAAGCAAACTCTTGGGTATTAAACTATATGCGTTCGCAACTTGAACTCTACATCGAAAGAGGAACAGATATCTCTTTAGTTGTAGAAGTGGAGGATTATAAAGCAAAAGCTAGATTGGAGCGTGTATTAGATAAAAGACATATCTTACATTATCAGATCCAATATACCTATGATAACCATTTTATCAGTAAACTTTATTCCGATTTTGCAAGTCATAGTTTTGGTAACTTAATAAAAGAGGATGAAGAGGATGAAAATATCCATTTTTATACTGTTTTAGAGTGTCCTGTCGGTGCCTCTCAAGATGCACTCAAAAAAAGTTATAAAAAATTAACTAAAGTATATCACCCAGATAAAGTATTTCATGAAAATCCAAATTTACTTGAATACTACACACAAAAATTTCAACTTCTTCAAGAAGCATATACCGCTTTAAAGATAGTTAACTGATAAAACTATCTATTAACTCATCTTTAGAGATATTTTTCAGAAGTACTTTAAAATCTTCACTATCATAAAGTGCTAAAAAACTTCCCTCTAAAGTTCTAAGCTCTTTTGAAAAACCCCTTTTTGAAAAAAAAGCTATCTGTTTTACATCAATAGATAATTTTTCACATTTATCTTGTATTTTATGAAACTCTTTTTTATTAATCTTATGATTAGTCCATTTACACTCACCAACATATATCTCATCCTTATCTGTAATGGTCATTATATCTATCTCTAGTTTCGCATTCCAGTAACTTCCAGAACTCACAATCTGAGCATCTCTTAGATGATAGTTTAGTAAAATATTTGATAACTCTTCAAATACTAAGCTTGTATAACTGTTCTGTTTTTTTTGAAAATTCTTTTTAAAATTAAAATAATTATTCTCTTTTATCTCTCGTCTAAATGGAAAAATAAAATAGAACCAAAATCGTATAAAGGGTTGATTAAAAAGCACTTTATGAGATATTCTATGGCGTGCTACTTCTCGCTTTACTTTTCCTTTTGAGTTAAGTTTTCTAGCGTCCTCTTCACGAGAGTATTCGACATTGACAACACCTATCGCCTCTAAACTATTTAAAGAGAAACCACCACTCACATTATTAAGACCTGACCTGTTAAATGCAGAGAATATTCGTCTATCACCTACTGCAAAAGAGTGCAAAAGTTTCTGATTTTTAAATTCAAAAAGTGTTATCTCCTGCATCTTTTTATCTAAGATATCAAAATTTTCTAATATCAACTCTTCAATCAACACAACAAGAGGTTTAGTAGTATCTATCTCCCAACCAAGACCACCAAAAACAGCAAAATACTCTATAAGTATCTCCATATCATCAGGATAGTTTCTGATATAAAATGATCTAAATTGATTGAGTAGATTATTCACTCTAACAGATAACTACCGACTTAATCTCAGTCATCTCTTCAATGGCAAACTTAGGACCCTCACGACCAACACCACTCAACTTTACACCACCATAAGGCTGTATATCAAAACGAAGTGTTGGCATATCGTTAATAACTATTCCACCAGCATCAAGTTCCTCTATCGCTCTTTGCATCAATGAAAGTTCATTAGTAAACACTGAAAACTGTAAACCATAAGGAGAGTTGTTCATTCTTGGCATCGCATCATCAAAATTTTCTACTTTTACAAGGGAAACTATTGGAGCAAAAACCTCTTCACACACTATCGCCATATCGTCTGTTACATCAGCCATTACACAAGGATAAAACATTCGTCCTTCACTTTTTATAGGAAGTAATGCTTTAGCACCCTCTTTAACTGCACTCTCTACCCAGCCAATAGCACGCTCTACTGCATCATCATCTATTAAAGGACCCATAAAAGTATCATCTTCATAAGGGGAGCCTACTACAAGTTTTTGAGTCTCTTCTGCCATCTTTTGAGCAAACTCTTCATAAATATCTGCATTTACATAGATACGTTGTAGAGATATACACACTTGACCAGAGTTTACAAATGCCCCTAAAGCACATCTACTCGCTGCCAAATCTAAATCAGCAGTTTTTGAAACATAAGTTGCTGCATTTCCACCAAGCTCTAAAGATACTTTTTTGATACCTGCTGATTTTGTGATGATATTTCCAACAGGAACACTTCCTGTAAAACTGATAACTCTAGGAATATCAGAAGTGATAAGAGCTGAACCAACTTCAGCATCACCATATACAACACTTAACGCATCTTTTACTGCATACTCACTCTCTATAAAAAGCTTTGCAAACTTATATGCTGTTAAAGGTGCTTCAGGTGTTGGTTTGAGTACAACTGCATTTCCAGCAACAAGAGCAGGTGCTAGTTTATGTGCAATAAGATTGAGAGGAAAGTTAAAGGGAGTGATAGCCACAACAACACCAACTGGTTCACGAGTGAAAAATGCTGTTGTTTTTTTACCACTTGGCATCGCATCTGTATTTATCGTTTCTCCATGCATTGTGCGCATAGTTTCTGCAGAGAGAGTAACTGTTTCTATACAACGCTCTACTTCCACTCTTGCAAAAGCGATAGGCTTGCCAACTTCATCAGTAATCGTTTGTGCAATATCCTCTTTTTGTTGGCGAAGTTTAGAAGCTACATCTAAAAGCCAGTTACAACGTTGTGCTAATGTTGATGCTTTAGCATCTTTAGTTGCTATCTGTGCAATTTTCAAAGCTTTTTTAGCATCATCTTCATTACAGATAGGAGCTGTTGAAACTACCTCTCCATTATAGGGACTTTTTCTTTCACTACTACTCTCTGTCATCGCCTCATTTGAGCCAAAAAATATTTTTGCTTGCATAAAAATTCTCCAAAATTATAATTGAAAAATTATATCATTTAAAGAGTAATATTTTCCACAATCTCAATTGCATTGGGAGTAACAATAACAGCATCATAGACAAAATCTACATCTAATCTATTTTTCTTAAGATATACATCTCCTGTTTTGATAAGCCTTGAGAGTTTTCTTGGTGTGATATTTTGGATGGCGGACTCATAGTCTGTACCACTTTTAACCTCTATAAAGTGAAGTGTAGTGTTTTTTGTAGCGATAATATCTATCTCGCCAAAGCGAGAATAGAAGTTTTTTTCTATAACCATAAAACCGTTGTGCAAAAGAAAATCAACAGCTTGGGTTTCCGCTATATTTCCCTTTGCTCTACTCATAAAAGAGTTACACTATCCTAATCATAACTGGAGCAGAGTTCACAAAATCAAGTGATTCTAACTCTTTCATCATATCTTGAATATCTTTTTCAACTGCTGTATGAGTCGAGATTAAAAGATTTGCTGAACTCTCTGTCGCTGGACGTTGTAATATAGTCTCAATAGAGATATTTTTATCTTCAAATATTTTTGTGATACGAGCCAAAACACCTGCTTTATCAGATACATTGATGCGAAGGTAGTATTTTGACTCTATATTATCAGTAGATTTTAGAGTAAGTTGTCCTTCCATTGGTTTGTCAAACCCGAGCATCGGAGTAGATTTTCCACTTCTTGCGATGTCAATGATGTTAGCAACAACAGCAGAAGCGGTAGCATCTCCACCTGCACCAGGACCGTAGTAGAGCGTTTCACCAACCTTATCGCCGATTACAGAGATACCATTCATTACACCATCTATTTTAGCGATCATCTCCTCTTGCTTAATTAAACAAGCGTGAACTCGAAGCTCAACTTCATTTTCATCTTTTTTTGCGATACCTAGAAGTTTAATAGCGTAACCAAACTCTTTAGCAAACGCTATATCGTCTTGTGTTACATTCTCAATACCCTCTATCAAAATATCTTCAGGTTTAGCATCTATGCCATAAGCGATACTAGCAAGAATGAGAAGTTTATGAGCAGCATCATAGCCACCAACATCAAATGATGGATCAGCTTCAGCATACCCTAAATCTTGTGACTCTTTTAAAATAGC
Organism: Campylobacterota bacterium; assembly: GCA_034716265.1. GTDB lineage: Bacteria > Campylobacterota > Campylobacteria > Campylobacterales > Sulfurimonadaceae > Sulfurimonas. Next base: position 10,807 of record JAYEGK010000046.1, on the reverse strand, counting down.
ATCGTAAGCAACACCCTCATTTGTCATCTTAGTCATCATATAATTACAAGTTCCATTCATGATACCCATAATAGACTCTATATGATTTGCAGATAAGCCATCACGAAGAGCATTAATGATAGGAATACCACCAGCAACAGAAGCTTCATACTCAAACGCAATATCTTTTGCTAAAGTTTGAAGTTCATAACGGTGATATGCAAGAAGTGCTTTGTTAGCAGTAACAACTGCTTTTCCAGACTCTAATGCACGTTTTACAACTTCAAATGGCTCTTCAACTCCACCCATAAGCTCTACAACTATATCTATCTCGCTATCGTTTAAAACATCATCTACATTATCAGTAATAACAATATCTAAACCTCTCTCTTTAGCAAGGTTTTTAACAACACCACTTTTTACTGAAATTTCAACACCAGCACGAGCAGTTATCACATCTGCGTTATCTTTTAAAATATTTGCAACACTTGTTCCAACTGTTCCTACGCCTATTATTCCAACTTTTATCATCTACTAATCTCCAACTTCTTTATAGTTTTTTGTATTATATCTTAAAACTTTTTCTGTAACTAAGTTTTTAATACCCTAGAGTTATATCTAGAGTTATGATTCAACGTATCCAATATAAAAATATATTTATTTTGGAAGTTCAACAGTTCAATATTTTCAATCAATAGATCTATATCTTCTAAATTATTAATAATTGAATATGGCATATCTATCAATATATGATTTTTATTTGTCATCATAGCACGTATAAACATTACATAAAATAGTTCTAATGAACTACATTGTGCTACTCTCTTTTCCCCTATAGTAACTAAATTTAACTTATGAAGTTCTCTTTTTGCCTCTAGCTGTGCTTCTCTTGTTGGCATCAACTCTGTTACCTCTTTTATCAGTGCGATATTCTCAAGTATATTAAGATTAGAGATGAGAGGTGTATCTACTGAGATAAGGGAGTAATCTTTAAAGCCAGATATAAACTCCTCTATCTCTTGATGAGCAGAGAAAAATTTTAAAGTGATTGGAGCAGTAATGCTAACACCTCTATAAAAAATATCGCTATAAAAAGTTTAACCATCCCATTTAAGACAGATATTGGTATAGCGGTATAACTGTTACCTGTTTTAAACCCACTATATATTGGAATCAACATTATCACAAATCCAAAAGCGATACTTTTAAGAAGTAATACAACTAAATCTTTTATCTCAATAGCATTGAGTAAAAGATATTTATAGGTATGAAAATCCATATTTAGATAAAAAAGAGTTACAATATAACCACTACTGAGCATAATAAGTGCAAATAAGATTGAAAGGAATGTTACACTAACTACACCACTAATAATACGAGGCAAAAAAAGATAATCAATTAGATCAATATTGTACTCTTTTAATGTGTTTAACTCTTTGTTTACACTCATAACTGCGATCTCTGTATTTACTGCTGTCCCTGACCGAAGAGAGATAAGTAGAGCGGTAAAAAATGGAGAAAATTCATTAATCACAAAAGTAACAATAATAGAGCCTATCTTATCTTGTAAAGCATACTCTGTTGCGATGACAATAACGATACCTATAATGATAGAACCAAATATAGATGCCATAATAATAAAAAGAGGTATAATCGTAACTGCTGTAAAATATATCTGTTTAATTAAAACCATTCGCATAGCGGGATTGTAACTTCTTGGGTTAAGCATATGAATAAGACATATAAATGTAAACTGCAAAGCTTCATATACAGAATCAAATATACTGATAGTTGTTTCACCAACATTTTCTATAAACTTAATAAACATAGAGATGATTATACTAGGTTTTTCTTTTTTTTAATAACATCTTTCTTACTAAATAGATAATTTAAAAATATAATGGTTATAATAATCTCAAATTTAAAACTAGGTGGTTTATTATGTCTATTGCACAATACCCAGATATATTTGATGAGTTAAAAACTCAAGTTAAAGAGGCTGGTTTACTTGCACGTGTGCCAATCCGTGGTTCTATAGAGATGGCAGGAGCAATATTTTCTATGATTATTGTTTATGCGATTGTTATAAACTGGGAATCTCTCTCTACTCCTTCGTGGGCTCCTTTTGCTCTTGGATTTTTTATGACTATTATATTTACTCGTGCTGTATTTATCTCTCACGATATTTTACATCTACAATATTTTAAAAATAAATCATTGTCTTTTAAATTAAGCTACCCATTTGCTGCAATTATGATTAGTAACTCCTCCTCTTGGTGGGACTTTAAACATAATATTAATCATCATACTTGGTGTAATGTTCCCCAAAAAGATGAAGATATCTTAGCGATGGATGGTGCTTTTACTCCAAATAATAAAGGTGATCAAGGATGGCTCAGAAGTAGTAAGTATCTTGTTTTTTGGGGTTCTATGTTTTTTATGTATTCTGCCTTTATTATCCAATCATATAACTTTGCTATCAAAAGAAAGAAGTTTGGTGAACTCTTTTTGATGCTACTTCATTGGCCAATAGTTTGGGGACCTGTTTTCTACTTTTTACCATTTGCAGATGCTTTAACAGTATGGCTAGTTTTAAACTTTACACTCTCACCTTGGTTAGCATTTGGGTTTATCACGAACCATTTAGGGTGTGAAGTTTTTGAAAAAGATGAAAGTGAAGATCTAACTTGGATGGAACTTCAGATGCGAACATCTCGTTCACTCAAAGGTGGAAAATTTATTCACTGGTTTTATGGTGGATTAAATACACAGATAGAGCATCATCTTTTTCCAAAAGCACCTCGTTTTAATCTTTTAAAAATTCAAGAGATGACAAGAGAGTTCGCTCACAAAAATAATATAAAATACTTTGAAACAACACCTATTGAAGCTTATGTTCAGATTAATGATGTTTTAAAGGAGTATTAAATTAATATTTAACAACTAAAAATATGTTAGTATACAGCAATCTCTTAATTTAGGCTTTCTAATATGTATATAACTCACAGTATTTTAGTTGTTGATGATATAGTCGAAAATATTCAAGTAGCTATGAATGTTCTCAAAGAAGACAACTACAATCTAACCTTTGCTTTAAGTGGTGAAGAAGCATTATCTCTCCTTGAAGAGAATGATTACGATCTTATTCTCCTTGATATAATGATGCCTCATCTTGATGGATATGAAGTGTGTAGACGTATTAAAAAAAATCCAGATAGAGAAGATATACCTATCATCTTTTTAACTGCAAAAACAGATATAGAGTCTATCTCTAAAGCCTTTGAACTCGGAGCTGTTGACTATATAACAAAGCCCTTTAATGCTGATGAACTTTTAGCAAGAGCTAGAAATCATATAGAACTCTATCAATCTCGTCAAATTTTAGCACAAAATAATCTTTCTCTAAAAATAAAGCATACAAAAGAGAAAGAACGTTTATTGACAGAGTTAGAAAAAAATCAACGAGAGATTATCTATATACTAGCCGAACTTACAGAAGCTGTTTCAGATGAAACAGGTCAACATATCAAGCGAGTAGCTAATATCTCAAGACTCTTAGCATATTACCATCCAACACTCAGTGAAGATGATGTTGATGTTATATATTGTGCTTCTCCTATGCATGATATTGGTAAAATTGCCATCGATCAAAAAATCCTACATAAACCATCCTCTCTTACTAGTGATGAATTTGAAATCATGAAAACACATACACTATTGGGTCATAGAATATTGGGAAACTCCAATAGAAAGATTATAAAAGCTGCAGATATTATTGCGATGGAGCATCATGAAAAATATGATGGTACAGGGTACCCAAAGGGATTAAAAGGAAATGATATTCATATCTATGGACGTATAGTTGCCATTGCAGATGTTTTTGATGCACTTACACATAAACGTGTTTATAAAGATTCTTGGTCTGCTGAAGATGCGGTAGCCTATATAGAAAAGCACTCTAACAAACACTTTGACCCCCAATTGGTAAAAATTTTCACAGATAATGTTGAAGAGTTTATAGCTCTAGCTGATGTTTAAGCTTTATAAAAAACTCTTAAATTTAAAATTACACTCATTTAATCTATCTATCATTTTATTTGAGTTTTCTATCGTTGCCCTTTTAAGTTATGAAATTTTCAGCTTAAACATCCCTCAAAGTGAACTTAAATATATCTTTTTTATATTGTTACTTTTTGTAGTTGGGAATCTTTTTATTCTTAAACTTTTAAAAGAAAAAATTGAAAAACCGATAAAATACCTATCAAATATGATTGAAAATTTTAAAGATCTCAATGTTGGAAAAACAGAGAAAATTTTCTATTATGATGAGATAGGAGATATGACTAATGAGTTCTTTATTCTGCAAAATATTCTTCAACGAAAAACATCTGATATTAAAAAATCTAAACAGGAGCTAGAGAGTGCCACAAATGCACTAAGTGATAGTATCTACTATAAAAATTTGAGCCTTAACTATACTTGGGTGAATGATTCTTTTTGCAAACTGATGAATCTTCCAAGAACCGATATATTAGGAAAAAATGATTTTGATCTTTTTGAAGAGGAGATTAGTATAAAATCTACATTTGTTGAATCTCAACTTATGGAGAATGGAAAAGATATCTATTTTGAAAGTACAACAACATCTCCTTATGGAAAAACAATATATCTTGCTTCAAAAAAATATCTTTTAAAAGATAATAACAACAAAGCCTATGCTATTGCAGGAATGATAAGTGATATTACTCTTCAAAAAGAGACGGAAATGGAAATTTTCAAACAGAAGAATTTTATTCAAAAACTGATAGATTCTCAAGAACAGCTTATTATTACAATGAATAACCATACTCTCAATAGTGTAAATGAAACATTTTTAGATTTTTTTGCGGTAGATTCCATAGAAAATTTTAAAAAAGAGTATAACTCTACTTGTATATCTAGTACCTTTAAAAAAGATGTTCCTAACGGTTATCTTCAAGAAAAGATGGACAATATAAAATGGATAGATTATATTGGTTCTAACTCTTCAGATAAAGTTATTATCTCTAGAGAGGGACATGATTTTATATTTAGTATTTCAGTAACAACACTTCCCCAAAAAGAGAGTTTAAAACTAGTAGTATTTACAGATATAACTGAGTTAGAGACTGCTAAAGAAAAAGCGATAGAAGCTGAAACTATTTCACAAAAAGCAAACCAATCAAAAAGTGAATTTTTAGCAAATATGTCACATGAGATACGCACTCCCATGAATGCTATTATTGGCTTTAGTGAACTACTACATGAACAGGTTGAAGATAAACATCTTAAACAGTTTACAAAAACGATTCAATCAGCTGGACATACTCTTTTGGAACTTATTAATGATATATTAGACCTATCAAAAATAGAAGCTGGAAAATTAAATATTACTCAAGTACCTACGAATATTTATCATCTTATAGAGGAAACTACAAATATATTTGCACTTAAACTTGAAGAGAAGGGTCTTGACCTACTCTTGGATATCGATAGATCTATCCCTCAAACTATTATCATTGATGAGATTAGAATACGACAAATTTTACTTAATCTTATTGGAAATGCTATTAAGTTTACACCTTCTGGTTCTATTAAAGTTATTTTAAAACCTATAACAACTGATGAGATGAAAAGTACAGTTGACTTCTCTATATCAGTAAAGGATACAGGGATAGGAATAAAAGAAAATCAGCTAGAAAAAATATTTCACAGTTTTGAGCAACATGATGGTCAAGATACAAAAGAGTATGGTGGTACAGGATTAGGTCTAAGTATCTCTAATAAACTAGCAAAAATGATGGATGGAGAGATAACCGTTGAGTCTCAATACTCTAAAGGGTCAACTTTCACATTGACACTTCATCATATTAGTATCTCCTCAATAGTTGTTGAAAAAGAGCAAAAGAGCACTCTTAAACACTATAAATTTAAACAAGCCACACTTTTATTGGTAGATGATATTAAAAATAATCGTGAACTAGTAAAACAAAATTTCAAAGATTCTAAAATAAAAATCATAACAGCATATAATGGTCAGGTTGCAGTAGATATAGCTAAAAAGCAGAAGATAGATATAGTATTGATGGATATTAGAATGCCTATTATGGATGGTTATCAAGCGGCAACTATTATTAAAAAATTGAAACCAGATACTCCTATCATCGCACTTACTGCATCTGTTATGGAAAATGAGTTTCAAAAAATTAAAAGTAATAACTTTAATGGCTATCTTAGAAAACCTATTCTCAGAAGAGAGCTTTTTGAGGAACTAGCAAAATATTTAGAATATGATGAAGAGATAGAAACTATTATTCAAGAAGAGGAAAAAATTGTACTATCTTCAAAAACAGAAAAAAATAGAAAACTTATAATAGATACCCTCAATAATAATATTAATATACTATTTGAAAAAGTACAAAAATCAAACAATATCAATGATACAAAACATTTTGCAACAACTCTTTTAGAACTATCACACAACTATGAGATAGAGTATTTAAAACAGTATGCAGAGAGTCTTATTGTTGCTATCGACAGTTTTGATATTATGGAGATCAAAAAACTTTTAGGAGAGTATAAAGATCAGATAGATAAACTTATTTAGAGTAGATAATAAGCTCATCTTTTAAATTTTTAAGAGTATATATATCTGATATTTTTATATATTTTGTAAATTTTGGTATAGGTAATGTTATCTTTTTTATTCTTTTATCTCTTTTAATAACCTCTATCAACTTCAACGAACTATCATAATAGGAGATATAGGGATACCAATTATTTCTTCTTGAACTACTAATAACAAGGTTTTCAATATTTGATACATTTAACCAATGTGCATATAGGGAACGTTTTAAATTTAATCTGTTTTGTGTCTCTAATATTGGTACATTTAAAAAAGCATCTATCATATTAACGACATAACTCCACTCAGTAGAGGATATCTTCTCAATATCTACTATTTTACACCCTACCTTATTTAACTCTCTTTGAAGCATAAGAGGATCTGTTGCATATTCTGAGCGTAAACTTATACTCCACGAAAAATCTAATCCTGTAAAGGTTGAATCTGTTGTGATATATCGATAGTAACCTATATTTCGCAAGGAATCACTCATCAGTTTTACAAAAAATAGAGGAGAACCAAAAGTTTTAAAGTTTAACTTTAACTCTCTTGGATTATCAAAAAATAGCTCTAATAATCCATTTTCTTTTAAAGTTTCCACCACTTTTACAACATCTATATGACCATTTTTGTAAAAATTTGAAGTTGGGGAGAAGATTATCTCTATAAATTTTTTATTTCTTTGATATTTACTTACATTAAGAAAAGATTTTATTTTTTTAGTTAATTGAGCTCTAATTTGAGCATCATCTAAAACAGTTTCATCTGCATAAGAGAGTGAAACTATTAAAAAAAAAGCGAGAAGTGCTTTTACCACTTCTTACCTCTATTTATTGTTTTAAACTCCTCTAAAGTAACCTCTTTTAACTTATTGTCTTTATAGGATAGACGTAAACTCTTTCTATTTTTATAAACTACTTTTTTACCATTTAACTTAAAAGATAGATTGCTATGTCCTAAAATCATCAACCACTCATATTTTGGATCTAACGAGAACTCTTCACTAATAATTTTTTGATATCTTCTATTTTTAGTTATATTTATATAACCTACCCATACCTTTGTATTTGGTATAATCAGAAGTGAAGGATCTACTATCTTCTCCTTTTTCACCACTTTAGGTTCTCTCTTGGCTACTATCTCTTTCTCTTCTTCGGCAACAACCTCTACTTTAAGATCTAGTTCAACCTCTTTTACTGCTGGTTTAACAATCTCTTTTTTCTCTACTATCTCTTTTTTAGGAGTTTGAGTTCTTACAATAGGTTCTGGCTCTATCTCTTTTTCTTTCTCATCTTTAACGAGGTTAATATTTTTTTTAACCTCTTCAATCACTCTATTTTCAAATTTGACAACATTCTCTTTTGATGTAGCATCTAAACTAAAATATGCAACAGTTCCAAAAATGATTAAGATAATAAATATATAGATAAAAGATGATTTTTTATTTTTAGCAGCAATAACAAAAACACCTCCACTCTCTTGATCTTCAGAGTCTCTTTCTCTATAATACTCTTTAGCATCATCTCTAATATGTGAGAGATCTAAACTATATGTTTTTTCTATTATAGATAAAAAACCAAACATCTGTACTTTATTTATCGCTTCAAAATCTTCATTTAAAATAGCTTCAATATGAGGTACCGTTATATGTGTATCTATATGAATCGTTTTACTACCTAACTCTTTTAGTTGTTCAAAACTATAACTCACACTCGCATCCTATCCATTAAAATTCCAGCAGCAACACTTACATTTAAAGAATCAAAATCGTGTTTCATCTTGATACTCACTACTTCATCTAACTTAGAAACAACACGAGAAGTTAACCCCTCCCCCTCACTTCCTAAAACAAGGACACGTTTACGCTCTATATAAACATCATTGATATCTCGTCCACTCATATCTGCACCATAACTTGTAAATCCCGACATTTTAAGATCATTAAGTACATCATGTATATTATTCTCTATGGCAAATGGCATATTAAATAAAGCACCTGTACTTGTTCTTAAAATAGGAGCTAAAGGTAAACTTTTAACACCGCAAGCGATGATAGCATCAACACCTAAAGCATAAGCACTTCTAACAATAGCACCTATATTTCCAACATCGGTCAAGCCAGAAAGAACTAAAACAAATTTTTTCTCAAAGAAAAAGTTATAGGGTTGAAGTTGATACTCCTCTACTTCAGCTAAAAAACCTTGATGATTTGCATTTTTACACATCTTTTGTGCGGCTTCGTTAGGAATACGTTTGACCTCAAAACCCATTTTCATCAAACGTGAATACTCTTTTTTTTCTAGTTCTTTTGCTAGATAGAGCGTTTTGATCTTATTTGGGTAGTTGTCGATTAAATAATAGATTGGTTGTTTTGCATAAATTAACATAATAGTATTTTAGCTAAAAAGTAGTTAAATATTAGCCATTTTCTTGAAGAAGTCTCTGATAACACACTTTTGTATTTTCACCTGTAATTTTACTAATAAGCTTTGCCTGTGTTTTTTTTGGAAGATCTAATCCTAATATATCTTTTTGAGTAACAGCACTGCTATTATGTGCTTCACCCGCTTTGATAACAACGACCCACTCACCCTTATAGTTTCCAGCTAAAGTATCAAAAATCTCTTTAGCTGTTCCATGAAAATAGTTCTGATATTTTTTTGTAAGCTCTTTTGCTAAAAATATCTCTCGAGAGGGTTCCTCTTGTGCTATCTCAAGAAGAAGTTTATCAAGTCTATGTGGTGATTCATAAAGAACTGTTGTATATCCATTATGCAAAGCTTTTTGAAGAGCTGTAGTTCTTGAACTTCCTTTATGGTCTAAAAAACCAAAAAAAAGCATCTGTGTTTGGATAAAACCACTCGCTACAAATGCAGTTAAAACAGCATTTGCTCCGGGTAAAATATCATAAGATATGCCATTATCTATCGCATACCTTACTAAAACCTGCCCAGGATCACTTATTCCTGGCATACCCGCATCACTAATATAAACAATATTTTGCTCAAAAAAAGAGGGTTCTAGCTTTTCAACAAAAGATTTTTCATTATGTGAATGGAGGGATATAAACTCTTGAGTATCATTTTTAGTAAAAAAATCATAACGAGTTTGTAGAATATTTATAAGTTTTTTTGTAACACGGGTATCTTCACAGAGAAGTATATCAGCTTCACTCAAAGCATTCATAGCTCTGAGTGAGATATCGCCAATATTTCCAATCGGTGTTGGAACTAAAGTAAGCAAAAAGTAGACTTAACTATTTTTTATCAGCATAACGTGCATTAAACTTCTCGATACGACCAGCAGTATCAACCATACGCTCAGAACCTGTAAAGAATGGGTGACACTCATTACAGATATCTATTTTAACATTATCTTGAAGTGCTTTATTTTGAAATGTGTTTCCACAAGCACAAGTTACAGTACAGTCTACAAAGTTAGGGTGTAAATCTTTTTTCATTTTTTTGCCTTTTGATACTCGAATTTTACGAATACCTATATATTTTTTAAATCCGTATGGGGGCAGATTTTTGAAGTGAAATTGTAGCTAAAATTTTCTTAAAGAACTATCTTACTAGCAACTGCCATAACAGCACTCTCTGAGCGTAACACCATTGGAGTATCAAGTCTAAATACCTCTTGAGAACTTAAAAAAGATTTTTCCTCTTGAGAAAAACCACCCTCTGCACCGATAAGAACTCTTTTAAAAGACGCTCCATCTTTTAAACTATTTTCACAAAAATCAAACACTTTAGTATCTGGAAACTCCTCTATAAACTCTGCTATATTTTTATATATATCAAACTCCATATAACTGCTTCGTCCACACTGCTGCATAGATGCTTCTAAAACCCTCTCAAAACGTTTAAAATCTAACTTTACATTTTGACTTCTATCGCAACCTATAAAAGAGATTTTACTCACACCTATCTCATTCAAACTTGGTAATATCTTTTCAATAGATTTTATATCTATTTTACACCAAGCTATATGCAACTCTTTTTTACTTTTCACTTCCTCTATCTTTGATGAGATAAGTTCAAGCTCCAAACTTCTACCATCAATAGCTACTATTTTATAACTATGTAACTCTTTGAGACTCTCTTTGTAACGAATATTTATACAATCATCTAGATTATGTCGACGTACTTTTATAAGGTATTTAAAATTCTCACCTTTTATAGT
>JAYEGK010000045.1:0-5049 GCA_034716265.1 Campylobacterota bacterium | reverse complement strand
ATGTTCTATAGTTTTAACTCCATCTAAATCTCCAATATAGGGAGAGAGTATCACCCTCTCCTCCACACAGATAGCTACCGTACTTTTTTGGTTTGCTCCTAAACAGAGCAGTTTTTTAGGAGAGGGGTTTGGAAGTTTTAAGTAGGTTGGAGCATACCCTCTCGCACCTCTTAAGATAAACTCCTGCTCATCTTCTACAAACACGACTGAGTCATCACAACTATTTATAATCTCTCTGTTATTATCTAAAAGATAATCCCAAACATATGAAAGTTTCATAATATCTTCTCTATTTTTACAAAGAGGTTCTCCTGATAAATTTGCACTTGTTACTACAATAGCTCTATCTAGTTTTGCTAAGATAAGATGATAGAGTGGAGTTGGAGCTAAAAACACTCCTATCTGATCTATATTTTTAGCAATATTCTCACTTAAAATATCACTCTCTTTTTTTTTCAACAAAACTATCGGTCGTCTATGGGAACTCAATAGTTCTAACTCTTTTTCATTCGTATAGGTAAGAGTCTTTACAACTTCAAGATTTTGAACCATCACCCCAAAGGGTTTTGATGGGCGCTGTTTTCTCTCTCTTAATAGTTGTACTACTACATCATTAGTAGCATCACAAACTAAATGATACCCTCCAACCCCTTTTATAGCAACTATTTTGCCATCTTTTATAGATGCAACAACACTCTCTATACTATTTTCATCTGTAAGTTGTGTTCCACACTCAAAACACCCTATCGGTTGAGCGTGGTATCTTCTATCTTTTGGATTTTTATATTCTACTTCACAATCTTTACACATCACAAAACTATCCATCGATGTTTTATCTCTGTCATAGGGAAGGTTTTTTATTATACTAAAGCGTGGTCCACAATTTACACAGCTTATGAAGGGGTATCGATAACGTCTATTGTTTTTATCTTCCATCTCATCTTGACACTCTTGACACATCGCTAAATCGGTTGGAATTTTTGAAGATAGCTCTATACTATTTTGGCTCTCTTTGATCTGAAACTGAGTAAAAATCTCATTTGATTTGATAGTTTCAATCTCTAGCGATTCTATCTCACTTAGTTTTGGTTTTTGAGTATCTATCTGATGAAGAAAAAGGTTAAGTTGTTTTTGGGTTGCTCTAAGCACTATCAAAACCCCATAAGCACTATTGGTTACATATCCTACCAACTCCATCCAAACGGCTAAGTTGTAGATAAATGGACGAAAACCAACTCCCTGCACTAAACCTTTTATCTTGATTTGATGGTACATACTACTCTAACTCTAAACTCATCAAAAACATATCCTCACCATCTATAATCTTTATATCGATACCTTGACACTTTGGACAGGTGTACTCATTTTTTTCTAGTTCGCTCGTTGTGTTACACTCTCTACACTCGATCTTTACTTTTTGTATATGCATATTAAATTCACAACCATCACATACACTACCCTCTTTAAAAAGTTCAAATGCCTCCTCTAAAAGATAGGGTTCAACACCACTCATCACCCCTATCTTTGCAAAAAGTTTTGTAACTTTTGAGGCATCATTTTCTTTTACATGTTCCTCACAACTCTGGATTAGGGATTGGACTATGGAGTATTCATGCATTGTTCCAACTCTCTTTCAAACCACTCTAGCAAAATCTTTCTCTCTGAGGAGTTCATTTGAGCTTCATCATGAAACATTAGATAACTAGGAAGAGGCATCATCCCATTTTTTACTGTTGTGATAGCTCTTTGCAATCTTGCTATCTTTATCTCTTTGTCTATCGTTTCATAGTTTGAGAAGTTTAATGCTTTTCTACCGTTGGAGATATGAGAACTGATACCAAAGGAGAGTGGTGCTATATCGGAGTAGATTGTATGTTTTGTTTCATTGGAGTGACAATCATAACAACTTTTTTTCAAAATCTCCATCACCTCAACATCACTGTTGAGTGCGATAGTTCTATCTATCTTTGGATTTGTTTTATCTATAGAGATAAACTGGATGGAGATAAGAAAAACAACTAACAAAAAAGAAGTTTTTTTTAACATTAAAGACCTTTTATTATATACCCTCAGCTATCATAGCATCAGCAACTCTTTTAAATCCTGCAATATTTGCACCATCAACATAGTTACCCTCAACACCATAATCTTTAGCTGTCAATGCAACACGTTTACATATCTGTTGCATTACAGTTTTTAGTTTTTCATCCACTTTTTCAAAACTCCATTTACTCATAGAAGCATTTTGAGCCATCTCAAACTCACTTACTGCCACACCACCAGCATTTGCTGCTTTTGCTGGAGCAAAACAGATTTTGTGACTTAAAAAGTCATTAACCGCTTTTGGAGTTGATGGCATATTCGCACCCTCACTTACACTCACACAACCATTTACTATAAGATTTTGAGCATCTATATCATTAAGCTCATTTTGAGTAGCACAAGGAAATGCTGCATAACATGGAATATCCCAAACCGCATGCGCACCATCTGGATACTCCTCTACTGGAATATATTTCGCTTCAGGATGCACCTTGATATACTCTGCAAGAGAGACACGTTTTTCAAGTTTTAACTCTTTAAGTAGTGCTAAATCCACACCACGAGAGTCATGTATAGTACCCTTAGAGTCTGTACATGTTACAGGAATAGCACCTAGATGTTGTAGTTTTTCTATCGCATGGAGTGCTACATTTCCAGCACCACTTACTGTACATATTTTTCCATCAAGAGGCTCTTTTCCCTCCATCTCCAACATCATTTGAGTAAAATAGACTGTTCCATATCCTGTTGCTTCTGGTCTCATCAAAGAACCACCAAACATAAATGGTTTTCCAGTTAAAACACCCTCATATGATGAAGTGATTTTTTTGTATTCACCAAAAAGATACCCTATCTCACGTCCACCAACACCGATATCACCAGCAGGAATATCTATACGTGGTCCAATATATTTATGAAGTTCTGTCATAAAAGCGGAACAAAATTTCATAACTTCAAAATCACTTTTTCCTTTAGGGTCAAAATCACTTCCCCCTTTACCACCACCAATAGGTAAACCAGTAAGTGAATTTTTCAAAATCTGTTCAAAACCTAAAAATTTAAGAATCCCCTCATTTACCGTTGGGTGAAAACGAAGTCCCCCTTTATATGGTCCAAGAGCATTGTTAAACTGAACACGGTAACCTGTATTTACATTAATCTTTTGATTATCATCCATCCATGTTACTTTAAACTTAAAGATTCTATCTGGAACAACCAATCTCTCAAGTATAGCGTTTCTTTTATATCTATCGTCCGATTCTAAAAGTGGCGCGATAGAGTAGATAACCTCCTCCATCGCTTGATAAAAAACTTTATCCTGTTCACAACCTAGACTCTCAATTTTTTTAATCTCTGTTTCTGCTAATGACATATATATCCTTTTTATTTAATTTTTTAATGCTGTTTTAATCATCATTCTTCGTAGATATGCTATTTTACTCTGTAAAGGTAGATCTTTAGGGCACACATCTTCGCACCCTAAAAGAGTCATACAACCAAACACACCATCCTCATCTCCAACCAGTTCATAATAATCCTCATCACTTCGTTTATCACGAGGGTCCAGATGATAACGTGCTATTTTATTGAGTCCTACTGCACCTACAAAATCCTGTTTCATCTGTATTGTACCACATCCAGCAACACAACAACCACACTCTACACAACGATCTAACTCATAGATCTCATCTGCTAGTGATGGTTCCATCTTCTCTTCTATCTTATCTACATTGAGTTCATTCTCTTTCTCATGAATCCATGTCTCTAAGCGCTCATTTAACCCTCGCATCCATTTACCAGTATAAACAGAGAGATCACCGATAAGCTCAAAAAGAGGAAGAGGAGCAAGTGTGAAATGCTCCTCTAACTTTGAAGTCAATGTTCGACAAGCAAGTGTTGGACGACCATTTACCAACATAGAACAACTTCCACATATCCCTGCACGACATACAAAATCAAACTTTAAAGAGTTATCATGATGCTCTCGTATCTCATTTAAAGCTACAAAAAGAGTCATCCCTATCGCCTCTTCTATCTCAAATGTTTCCATATGTGGAAAATCATCCATGTTGTGTGGATCAAAACGTAATATACTTATTTTTAAAACTCTTGGTTTAGTTTGTTCATTACTCATACACTCTCCCCTAATCTTTCATTTTTACCACGATATTTTTTAGGGAGTTTATCAAGATATGGCATCAACCTATTTTGTATCTCAAAACGGTTTACACCCTCTTTCTCTAAACTCTCTTTTATTTTATCTACCTCTGTTTGTCTCTGCTTGGTATCTCGATGGTGCTGTGTCAAATCTTTTCCATATCCACGAAAACCTGGAGGCATCTCCATACTACCGATAGGGATCTCTTCATACTCCATCGTTGGCATAGTATCGTTCTCATTTTTCCATGATGTTATACTTCTTTTGAGCCAGTTAGCATCATCTCGTTTTGGATAATCCTCTCTTGAGTGCGCGCCACGACTTTCAGTTCTAAGCAATGCTCCATATGCAACTGTTAATGCAACTTTTAACATCTTTTGTGTTCTATACGCATTTACTAATGCGGGGTTAGCAGCTCTACTTTTTGAACGAAACACCTCTATATTTGCAGAGCGTTTTAAAAGTTCTTCAAGTTCTTTAACCGCTTCTTTTAGGTCATCTCCATTTCTAAAGATACCAACCTTCTCCATCATAATCTCTTCCATACGACGACGAAGAAGATAAGCATCCTCTCCATTTTTTTTAGTTAAAAGAGCATCTATCTTATCCTGTTCCCTTTTTATGAACTTTTCTACATTTGCACTGTGAATAGTTATATCACTCTCTTTAGAGTCTAAATAATCACTGATATACTCAGCCACTAACATTCCAGCAACTACTGTTTCACTTACAGAGTTTCCACCTAAACGGTTAAATCCGTGCATATCCCAACATGCTGCTTCCCCTGCACTATATAGCCCTTTTAGTGTTTGAGATTCTCCTGTAAACTTTGTACGAATACCACCCAT
>JAYEGK010000044.1:0-5120 GCA_034716265.1 Campylobacterota bacterium | reverse complement strand
ACCGCTTCTAAATTTTCTCTAGTATCTTTATCCTCATTAAACTTTAGAGATTTTTCATAAGAGTCTTGTGCTTTTTGCAGTGAATCTTCTGATTGCTCTTTTACATAAGAGTTTCCTATATTTGCATATTTTTTTGCTCGTGAGCGATCATCATCAAACACCGCCTTTTCATAAGAACCGATAGCCTCTTTAAACTTTCCCTGTTTATAAAGAGCATTCCCTTCATTGTAGTAACTTTGTGCATTTTTTGTAGTTTTAGCATACTCTCCATAAAGTTGTTGAGACTTTTCAAACTCTCCATTATTATAAGCTTTTTGTGCATCATCTAACTCTAAAAAATCCAAAAATCCAGCGTGAGCATCTTGCGATGAGATAAAGATAGCTAAGAGAAATAGAAAAGAGAATAGTTTTGAGAATTTTTTTGTAGGAGAGGAGCTTGTAGCGATAAGTAAAATAAAGATAGCTAAACCAAGTGGATAGTAAAACAGAGGTATGAAATTTTGGATCTCTTCACTCTTTAACTCTTTTTTTTCACTTATCCTCTCTATCTCTTTCATCATCACTTTAATATCATCTGTTGCATTTACACCTTGAATATAAACACCCCCTGTTTTTGTAGCAAGTTGTGCTATGTTTTCATTGAGTTTAGAGATGATAATAGCACCATTTTGTTTTATAAAACTACCATCTTTTAGTTTAATAGGAGAACCCTTTTTCGTTCCCATACCGATAATGAAAACAACAATATTATTCTCTTTTGCAAATGCTATCTCTTTAGAAAAATCATCTTTATCTCCCCCATCACTAAAAAGGAGAAGATATTTTTTACTCTCACTCTCAATAGAACTATCTACAACATTAAGTATAGATAAGAAGTCTGTTCCCTTCTCTGTTATTGAGTCGGTACTTAACTGTTTTACTAAAAATCTTACTGCTGAATGATCAAAACTAAGAGGAGAGACAAGATAGGAGTTTTTAGCAAATGCTATCACCCCTATTCTCTGCGAAGATGTTATCTCTAAAAGATCTATCATCTTCTGCTTAGATGCTTTTAATCTATTTGGATAAACATCCTCTCCTAGCATTGAGTCAGATATATCTAACGCTACCATAATATCTGCACTTTTAGATTTAATCTCTATTGTTCCATTATCTATAACAGGTCCACTAAGTGATATTACGATGAAAAGTGTACTCAGAAAAAAGAGTGTATTTCTTACCTGTATACTTAAGCCATTTGAGTTAACTCTTAATTTACTCATAACCTCATCACTAAAAAAATGAGACTCAGCATCTTTTTGTGTCAATAAAAAACCAAAGAGTACCAACACAATAGGTAATATAAAATATAAAACTTCTGGATATAAAAAACTCAACGATTAACCCCTTCTATTTCTAAGAAAAACATAGAGAACAAGTGATAAAAATGCTACAAAAAGTGGATATATATAATAATATTTAAGATATGTAAAACTCTCATTTTTTATCTCCGATTTTTCAAGTTCATCTATTTTTTTATAAACAGCTTCAAGTTCACTAGCACTAGAAGCTCCAAATGCTTGACCAAAAGTTCCCTCTGCAATCTCAAAGAGAACTTTTCTATTGTACTCATTTGATCGCCCTATTCCGATAGGATAGACTTTTATTCCCTCTTTTTTTGCCATCTCTATTGCTACTTTTAAAGGTATCTTATCCACACCCTCTGTACTATATCCATCTGTTAAGAGTATAGCTACTTTAGATTTTGAATCACTCATCTTTAAAAGATTAACACCCTGTGCTAAAGATTCATAAAGTGCTGTATATTTTCCAGCCATCCCTATCTGAAGTGCTGAAACAACACTTTTCAATATATGTTCATCATACGTTAAGGGTGATGCTATAAAAGAGTAAGCACCAAACACTACCAGACCTAAATTATCATTCTTACGACTCTCTACAAAGTCACCAACTATACTTTTAACAGCATCAAATCGAGTGAGATGAGGATTATCCCTATCAAAACCTTGTGCTTGCATCGATTGTGAAGCATCAAGAATAAGTGCTATCTCGTAACCATCTTTAGGTTCCAGCTCATAAGGCTCCTCCTTTACGGGGGACATAAGAGCTACTATTAGCATAGTTATCGCTATCCATTTTAACAAAAAATGAAGTTTAGAGATCCCAACAGCCTGTTTCATAAACTGGCTTGTATGTGGAAAATATATAGAGGGGATTTTTACTTTACAGTAGATTTCACACACTATAAAAACAGCTATTAAAAGAGAGAAAAGAGGATATTCAAAAAAAACTCCATTAAACATCTATCATCCCTTTATAAAGTTCAATATAACCTTTAACCTCATCATTAAAAGCATCAACATCCTTTTTATATTTATACTCTTGGAGTCTATCTGTTAGATTTTTGTACATCTCTAAGTGTCTTGGACTATCATCTTTGAAAGTAGCTCCATATAGAGTGATAAGATACGCTGTTTTTTTTGTTTCTTTTATATTTGTAGAGTTTATAAATTTGAAATGCTCTTTTCGTATATTGAAATTATCTTTTTTTTGAAACCATCGAAATAGAAGATAAGCTATTCCTATCAACAGAGAAACAGTAACTAAAGTGAGTGCGACTAAGTAATAAAGTGAATATTCTGGAACTTCTAAAAGTGGTTTTATGTCGTGAAGGGGGATATCATAATGTGGCTTACTATCTGGCAAATACTCTTCCTTTAAGATACTTTTATAATCGATATATTACACCTATATAGTTAATAATAGTTTAACTATTTAAAACTCTAACCTTCATATTAGAAATGCCATTCCATTACCCTTTTCTATCGTCTCTTCACCATTATAATAATCCTTGATTATTTGATAATAGGAGTAAAATTATGTATAATTATTTTTATAAATATATAAGGGTCTATTATGCATAAAATAAAAAGTACATTTAGAGTATCTGATTTTATTTTGGGTTTATAATTCTTTGTATCAACTTCACTTTTAAGTAGTGCTAAAAAAGAGTTTAAAAAATTAGACACTCCCACACAATAAATATAAGGAAATAAAATGCAGATAGTAACAGAAGCTCTACTAGAGTTAGGCGTTGATGAGAGTTCTACGATAAGCGAGTCTCAACTTGTTCTACTAGGCGTTGAAGAAGAGGATAGAGATGATTGGATAGCGCTCTCTCTTGGAAAACAGCTCTCAGATGCGAGAGCGGAGCTTTTTGTTCTACTTAATGGCGTAAAAGCGAAAACGCAGCAGAAAAAGATAATAGCAAACTATAAAGCTCTCCAAGCCTTTCGCAAAGAGGAGGCTGTAGTTGAAGAAGTATCAACTCCCCAAAATGGCGACGTAACTATCTACTGTGATGGTGGATGTACACCAAATCCTGGAAAGTCTGGTTCTGGCGTGGCAGTGTATAGAGATAACAAACTCTCAGAACTTTGGTATGGACTTTATGAAGAGATGGGAACAAACAACACAGCTGAACTTGGAGCTTTACATGAGTCTTTGTTCATAGCACAAAAAGAGGCTCAAAATGGTAACAAAGTGGAGATAAAGTGTGACTCTATGTACTCTATAAACTGTATAAAAACATGGGCTATAGGATGGGAGAAAAAAGGTTGGACTAAAAAGGGTGGTGAGATTAAAAACTTAGAGATTATAAAACTCGCATACTACCTTTACAATGAGATAAAAAAAGATGTAGCACTCTCCCATATAAAAGCTCATGCTGGATATGAAGGGAATGAGTTAGCTGATAGAATGACTATGTTTAGCATTGAAAAAAAGAGTAAAGAGTTTGTTAAATATTCTCAAAAGATAGATATTTCAGCTATTTTAAAAATGAGAGCTGGATAAGGAGTTATACATTGAAACAGATGCAAAAAACTCTTTTACAATGGTATAAAAAATATGGTCGCCACGACTTACCTTGGCGAAATACAGAAAATATGTACCATATCTATCTGAGTGAAATTATGCTACAACAAACACAAGTCAATCGTGTACGAGATGAGTACTATCCACAATTTTTAGAGAAGTTTCCCTCTTTAAAGATACTTGCAAATGCCAATCAAGATGAGGTTTTATCTGCTTGGAGTGGACTTGGGTATTATAGTCGAGCTAGAAATCTTCATAAAACAGCAATACTCCATCCAACTAGCCTACCAACGACACAAGAGGAGTTACTACAACTTCCTGGTATCGGTCGTTATACAGCAAGTGCTATCTGTAGTTTTGGACATAATCAGAATATTCCCGTAGTTGATACAAATATAGCAAGAGTAATAAAAAGGGTTTTTGCACTGTTAAATAGTAATGATATTAGTATCTGGAACCATGCAACACAGTTTGTTAATGAAAAAGAACCTCGCCACCATAATCTTGCATTGATGGATTTAGGTTCTCTTATATGTTCTCCTAAAAATCCAAAATGTGAAGAGTGTCCATTTCAAAAAGAGTGTCTAGGAAAAGAGGAGCCTGAACTTTATACACAAACAAAGAAAAAAGAGTATATATCTATGGAGCTATTTTATGGTGTTTATATAAAAAACAATAAAATAGCACTAAAAATATCTCAAGAAAAGATGTATAAAGATATGCTTGTTCTTCCCTCCATTGAACCAATAGAGGAAAATTTTCTAGGAAAATTTAAACACTCCTATACAAAATATCGTTTAAGTGTAAATCTTTATCAGGTAGAGGAGTTAGATGAGGAGTTAACTTGGATAGATTTAGAGAGTTTTACATCTGCTCCTATCTCCTCACTTACTAAAAAAGCTCAAAAGTTTTTTTACTGAACTCCATTTAATTGATGATTAAACTCTGGAACTATCTCTTTTAATTTTTTTAACTGATCGTCACTTACTAATAACTCTGAAATATCCCTATCTAAAGTGGCTAAATCATACTCTGTTGATTTTGCTACTGTAATAGAGCTATATTCTGTTGCGATATCACTTTCATCAAGTAATAGCTCCTCATAAAGTTTTTCACCTTTACGTAAACCTGTAAACTCTATCTCAATATCATCTCGACCACTGAGTTCTATCATCTTTTGTGCCAACTCTACTATTTTTATGGGTTCTCCCATATCAAGTATAAATATTTCACCCCCCTTGCCT
>JAYEGK010000043.1:0-22305 GCA_034716265.1 Campylobacterota bacterium | reverse complement strand
ATGATGATGGCTCAGATGACGAATCGAATGACGATAGTTCAAATGATGATGGTTCAAATGATAAATCGAATGACGATAGTTCAAATGATGATGAATCGAATGATGACAGTTCAAATGATACTAACTCAAATGATGATTCAGATGATGAGAGTTCAGAGGATGATGATTCAAGTGATGAGAGTTCAGATGATGAATCGAATGACGACGACAGCTCAAATGATGATAGTTCAGATAGTGATTCAAGTTCAGATACGACTAGTTCAACACAAACTACTCAACCAGAGGTTACACAACCAGATGTAGTAGAACCAGAGTACAATATTGATCAAAATCAATATCTTGATTTTTCAACTTATGGGGAGTATCAAGGGGAAGATGACCTTGATTATGAAACACTAGGAACTGTTAATGTTAGTTTAAACAATAAATCTTACAGATTTAAAATTGCTAAAGATAACTTTCAAGAGAGAGTGCAAACACCATCATTTACATCAGTTGGTGATGGTTCTTTTACGATAGCTATTACAAGTTACATTATAACTGATGATGATATTTTGAGAAAAGAGGATGGAATATTTACATTAGTAATAACAGTTCCAAGTCTAAATACATCGGGAAGTTATCCAGTAGAGGCAAATGTTTTAACAAACTCAGCTCAAGATACAGTATACGCTCAAGTAAATGTATCACAAGATGAAAATGGAATTATTTTTAATGCTATGGTTTCAGAGTTTGAAGTATTTAACAGAACAAAAACAAAATCATATAGTGCTAGTTTTGCTGTACAATATGATTCAAAATAGGCATCTATATTTAACTTAGGAGTGTTTTACACTCCTAGCCCACAAGTGGATAAAGATAAAAGATAGAGATGCTATCAATGAAGCCACTAAAAAGATAGAGTGAGGATAATATTCATAAATATATCCAAATCCAAAAGCTCCAATCAACCCTCCCAATCCAAATGTAACTCCAGAGAAAAACTGTTGTGCTAAAACTTTATTTGTATAGAGTTGATGAAGATAGCTAATAGATGCTGAATAAAATAGAGCAAAACTAAGTGCATGTAGTGATTGGGAAAAGAAAAGAATAGTTATATTTTGAGGAAATAGATAGACCAAATACCATCTAATAATAGTTGAAAAGATAGTTATCTGTAAAAGTAAAACAAGATTAAATTTAAGTAGTCTACCTTGAAAGTAGAGCATAATTATCTCCGCAACAACACCAAATACCCACAAGTTTACAGTCATATCTAAACTGATACCATAATTAGTTTCATAGATAGTAAAAAAGTTATAAAAAGCCCCAAAACTTACCTGCATCAGTGTAAGTCCTAACCAGAGTTTCCAATGGATTAAAAGAGTTATATCATCTTTTATAGAGTTTTTTTGTTTTGAAGTTTCATCTATATTTTTAACAATAAAAAAAGCGATAGATGCAGTAAGTAGTGTAAATGTTAAAAGGTAAAAAAGTGCTATATCAGGTGATGATAAAAACTGAACCAATACTAAAGCTACTAAAATAAAGCCGATAGAGCCAAAAAGTCTTATTTTCCCATATCTCTCTTTTCCTATCATTTCAAGGGCTATTACTTCCATATAGGGTAAGATTAATCCCATACCGATACCTAAACCGATATTTGAGATAAAAAGAGCATAAAAATTATTTACTGAAAGATAAAAAGATATGGCACTTCCTAACATAATAACAAGAGAGATATTAAAAAGTTTTTTTGTGAGTTTAAAACCTATTTTAAAGATAAAAGGAAGTAAAAAACGAACAAAGGGAGCAGCAGTAAAGATGATGCCTATCTCACTACTAGAGTAAGAGAGCATCGTTAACACTTTTGGCATAAAAATAATATATATCCCTACTATACCAAAGTAGAAGAAGTAAAAGGAGGCTAAAAGAGTTTTCAAGGGTTAAAAGCTTTGTTTTTTCTCTTTTATTATTCTTTTTACGATTGAGCCGTTATAGCATTAGCGATACGAAGCATAGTCTCCTCTCTGCCGATAACTGCCATGATAACATCTATATTTGGTCCACCCATTTTTCCCAGTAGTGCCACACGAAGAGGCATGCCTATCTTTCCAAAACCTATCTCCATCTCTTCTACAACCTCTTGCATCAATGAGTGATAATCAGTTGGAAGATGTGGCTCTGATGCACTGAGTTTTGCTCCAAAACTATTTAGTATAGGAATAGGTTCCCCTTTAAAAGCTTTTTTAACAGCTTTTGCATCATAAGATGCAGGTGTTGAAACTATCTCTGTTACTAAAGATGCTAACTCTTTTAAAGTTTTTGCACGCTCTTTGAGTGCATCAAGCAAAATCTCTTTTGTGTCATCAGATGAAAATACTATATCGTAAGCTTTTAAAAGTTGTGCTAACTCTGAGTTAGAACTGTTTTTAATATAGTGAGAGTTTAACCAATCAAGTTTTTCAGTGTTGTAGATAGATGCTGATTTGTTTATATCTTTGGGGTTAAAAAGTTTTATCATCTCATCCATAGAAAAAATCTCTTGATCACCATGACTCCAACCTAGACGTACTAAAAAGTTTAAAAGTGCTTGAGGTGTATAACCCATCTCTTTATATGCCATAACATCAGTAGCACCGTCACGCTTTGAGAGTTTTTTACCCTTTGAGTTATGAATCATAGGAACATGATAGAATGTAGGAATATCAAAACCTAAAGCTTCATAAACAACTATCTGTTTAGGAGTATTTGATAGATGGTCATCTCCACGTATAACTTCATTGATACCCATAAGATAATCATCTATCGCCACAACAAAGTTATATGTTGGAGCACCATCAGCACGTGCAATAACAAAATCATCTAAAATATCTTCAGCTTGAAAAGATATATCTCCCTTTACTCCATCTTTAATTAAAATCTCACCTGTTAAAGGAGCTTTGATACGGATTACAGGTTCTATACCCTCTGGAGGAGTTCCATCAAAATCACGGTAACGTCCATCGTACATAGTACGCTCTTTATTTGCCATCTGAGTTTCACGAAGTTGTGTAAGTTCCTCTTTACTCATATAACACTTATAAGCTTTACCTTCATCTAAAAGTTGTTTGATATATTTAGCATAGATTGCATCACGTTGTGATTGGTAAGTTATCTCACCATCTGCTTCAAGTCCCAACCACTCAAAAGCTTTTAAAATAGCTTGTGTAGCTTCCTCTGAATTTCTTGCTTTATCAGTATCTTCTATACGAAGAACAAATTTACCACCACTCTTTTTAGCCCAAAGATAGGAAAAAAGTGCAGTTCTTAAACCACCAATGTGTAAGTATCCAGTAGGGGAGGGAGCGAAACGTGTAACAACCATATAAAAGCCTTTTGTTTTTAGTAGGCGAATTTTAGGCAACTGTTGGTTAAAAAGGGGTAAAATAGCACTCAAATTTTAATCCAAGTGAATGATATGTATAAAACAATTTTAGCGATTTTTCTCGCTTTAACTTTAAATGCTGAGATAGTAGATGGTGTAGCTATTGTTGTAAAAGGTAAGGCTATTACTCTTTATGATATTAAAAAAGAGATGGAACTTTCAAAAATAGATGCAAAAAAAGCCTCTGATATCTTGATTCGTAAAGCCTTAGAAAATGCTGAGATTAAAGAGAGGGCTATTCATATCACTAGTAGTGAGGTTTATGAAGATATAAAACAAACAGCAGCTAGAAACAAGATGAGTGTAAGTGCTTTTTATGAAGCGGTAAGAGATAGTAATGGTTTAAGCTCCTCAGAACTAAAAGAGAAAATTAAAGAAAAATTATTGAGTCAAAAACTCTATTCATCTATCGCCTACTCTTCAATGAAACAACCTTCAGAGAGTGAGATAAAGGAGTATTTTGAGCTTCATAAAGAGAGTTTTTCCCATCCAAGTTCATTTGATGTTATTATCTATAATGTTCAAAATAGAGTAAGACTTAAAGAAAAGATAAATAATCCCATGCTTTATGCTCCCGATATTCAAACACAAGAGCAAACTCTTCCTTACAGTAGAATTGCTCCAGAGTTAGCTTCTCTTTTAGAAAAAACTGCTTTAAATAGTTTTACTCAGATTGTTCCAAATGGAAAGGGTGGATTTATGAGTTTTTATATTAAAAATATTGTAGATTCTAAAGAGAGTTCGATAGAGGATTTTAAAAATCAGATTGTAAATAGTATTATGTCAAATAAACGTGAACAGGTTTTAGGTGACTATTTTGCAAGGCTTCGTCATAATGCAGATATTAAAAATATAAGAATGGTGGAATAATATGAAGATAAACTTTATAAAACAGATAGCTCTATTTTTTATAGCTACAAATCTTTTAGCAGTTGAGAGTGGTCTCTATCTTGAACTAGGTATGGGTAAGGGTGTAAATGAAAAGTTAAATGCTAAAGAGAGGGATTATTCACATAAAAATGCTACCGTTGGGTCTCTATTTTTAGGGTATCAAGCAGATCTTTATAGAGTAGAACTTGAACAAAGTTATAGATCAAGTGTTTTAAACAGTAGTGAAGATATAGTTCAAGATACAAAGATGCTAAATTTTTATTATAGTGGATATAATCATAGTAAAATGGTTACAACGTTTGGTGCTGGTGTTGGTGTGACCTCTGTTGAGGTGTTAGATATTGAAAGTAGTAACATCTTTACATATCAAGCGATGTTTAGTATAGGTTATATGACAACTCAAAGTATTACAATTACACCAAAATATAGCTATATTAGAACCGTTAAAAGTGATGATTTTGATAGAAATAGTGACCATCTTATCACTTTGAATATAAGATATCTTTTCTAATAATGTTAAGTGATACAAATTTTATAAATATAGCAACAGAGTTAGCGACCGCTTCAAAATGTGTTTCTAAACAGGTGGGTGCTGTTATTGTTAAAGATGGACGTATATTGAGTACAGGCTATAATGGTACTCCTCCTGGATTTGTAAACTGTTGTGACTATTGGGATAACCAATACACTGCTCAACATCATGAATGGTCAAAGACTTATGAGATTCATGCTGAGATGAATGCTATTATCTGGGCAGCTCGTGAGGGTATCTCTATTGAGGGTGCTACTATCTATGTAACACTTGAGCCTTGTAGTGAATGTAGTAAAAATCTTATAGCGAGTGGGATAAAGCGTATCGTATATGCAAAAGAGTATGAACATACTAACTCAGACATTATCTCTAAGTTCATTAAAGATAATGGAGTTATTATAGAAAAACTAACTGTTTAAAAACTCAGCAATTTTTGAAGTAGGGCGACCTATAATAGCTCTATCTCCCTTGATAATGATAGGACGTTCTATAAGTTTTTGATGTGTAGCCATCGCTTGGATAAGTCTATCTTCATCCTCTTCATCTTTAAGATTTAACTCTTTATAGATCTCCTCTTTCGTTCTCATCAACTCTCTTGGAGAAAGCTCTAACATCTTTAAAATATCTTTTATCTCATCAACTGTTGGTTTTGAGTCTAAATATTTTATCACTTTAGTTGTACAGTTATTTTCCTCTAAAATGCTCATAGCTTCACGAGATTTTGAGCATCTTGGATTATGCCATATTGTTATATTATTCATCTGTTTTCCTTGTAGTTTTCCTGCTAATATATAGAAATACTCTTAAATATAAATAATCACTTCTCACTTTTAATAACTTCAACAGGATTGAGGTGTTTAATCTTTCTTAAGGGTAAAAACACACTTAAAACAGAAGCACTCATAATAGCAACAAATGTAGTAGTGAAATAGGAGAGTTTTATAGTTGCATATAAAACTGATTCCATTCCCCAGCTCTCCATTGCATCTGAAAAAGAGCTCAAATCTAAACCATACTCTTTTAAATAAACAAGAAATATCAAACCTAAAATAACTCCTAAAATATAACCTGTAAATCCAATAAAAATAGATTCTAAAACTATCTGTAATCGGATATATCTATAACTCATTCCTATTCCTATCATTATTCCAAATTCACGAACTCTATCCAATATCGAAACATACATCACTCCAATTATTCCTATAAATACAACTATCATCATTATAAAAAAAGTAACCGAGTTAAAAATAACAACCATATCTTGCATCATCGACATCAGAGGTTGGAGTTCTAAAAAGGTTTTTACTTCAAGATGATTATATTTTATCTTTAACTTTTTATATATATTTTGATTATCGGTTCGTATCGCTATCTGAGTAACCTCTCCCTTTGGCATCGATAAAAATTTATTTATAGTTTTTATATCTACAAATATCGCTGTTTTATCAAGAGAGATATTTGTTGTTTGAACAACTCCCACTATCTTTAGTGCGATAGAGTTTATCTCTGCGATACTATCTTGAGTAGAAAAAATCAGTTTTGAGCCTATTTTGAGCTTAAGAGTTTTTGCTATTTCTATTCCTATGATTGCATCTCGTTTATTGAGTTCTATTTTTCCTCTTTTTAAAAACTGACTAAACTTTCCAAACTTCTCTTCATCTTTTAAATCTATCCCTACTAAAGATGCAAAAGATGATTTTCTAGCAGTTGATGCTAAACCATCAGCCCTTAACCTCAACACTACACTCTCAACATCCTCATAAGATTCTATCTCTTCTCTTATCTCATCACTATTTTTTATACTATATTTTATATCTCTTTCTACTCGAAACTCTTTGGCATATAAACTTATTTCGCCACTATCACTTCGTTTACTTTTATCGACCATATTGAGAACCATACCATCATAGATACCTTGAATTGCAAGCATCATACTCATACTTACTCCAATCATTATAATCACAAGAACTGTACGAGAAACTCTTAAAAAAGCATTTTTCCAAGCCATCTTTAGTATAAGTTTAAACATGATGAGAAGCCTCTAAGGGAGTGAAGGAACGTATATAAAAATAGGGATAGATGATACTTAAAATATTTAAAATAAAAATAAGCATCACATTCCAAGTTATAGTAAATATATTAAAATCAAAGGGTATCTCATCGGAGATAATCCCATAATCTTTGTAGATATCACTAATCCCCTCTATCACTATTGGATTTACACTATAAAAGTATGCGATATAAGAAGCGATAGGTGTTGCAATCAAAATCGCACTAAAGGAGAGTATAAATATCTCAAAAAAGAGTAGTTTTAAGATGTTGTAGTTACTTAGACCGATAGACTCTAACACTCCAAACTCTCTGATGCGAGAACTAATATTGACAAACCCATAGATCATAATTACAAAAAATATTACTACAATAAAAAGCCCTAAAGAGATATATCCAAAGATAGTATCAACCTCCATAGCTTCAACCATAGTTTTCATCAATATTCTCCAAGTAACTATCTCTAAACTATCATCATCCAAAAGAGTCTCTATATTTTGTTTAACTCTAGGAGCATCACTAATATCTTTAAGTTTTATAGTTATATAGGAGGCAGTGTTTTGGGAGAGCATCAGCTCATCAAAGTAGTTTTTACTTACAAAAGATGCTGTAGCATCAAACTCGTAAGCTCCTGTTTTAAAAACACCACAAAGTTTGAAGATATCAGCAGCAAATGATTCATCACTAGCACTCCCAATAAATGTTACTTCATCATAGAGGTTTATTTTGAGTTTTTTTACTAAGATAGAACCCATATAGAAACAGTTTTTAGAACTATTATCTAAAAAATCACCCTCTATAAGAGCTTGAGAAAGAGAGCTTAGTTCCCTCTCCTTTTGAGGATCTATCCCTACCACCATAGAAGCAGAGGAGTAATCTTTATGAGACAAAAGACCATAGGTTTCATACCGTATACTAAAAGTATCAATCCCCTCCACTTGTGAGAGTTTCTCTGTTATAGGATGAACATCTTCTATAAGATATTCACTCCCACCAATATCACGATACCCCTTTTTATATATCTCTATTGCACCTGTATATATTTTTAAAGAGTTACTTAACATAGAGTTATGAGAACCATCCATCATTGAAACATAGAGAATAAACATTAGAGTAGATATAAAGGTAAGAACAAAGGTTGTTATAGAACGACCCTTATAAAAGAGGATATTTCTGAGGGCTAGGTTAAACATAATCTGTGGAAGTTAATCATCTTGAAAATCTTTTCAAAGCACTTTTTCGAAAATATTGAGATGATATTTTTGTATCGTATTTTACATCTTCTAAAATTATCTCTGTATATCTATCTTTCTTGTCAATGGATTGTACTTTCCAGTATGTTGGGATATAGTATTTTCCAAATTTAACAATATTATCGTAAAAAAACTCTCGTACAGGAACTCCATCTTCATCATAAAATATATCTTTTTGTGATGTATAAGTGTTAGTATCTATCTGCATCACTATCTTACCCCACACAACAGGAGCATCCTCTTTAGGGATAAGTTCTATTAGGACAATATTTTTATCTTTTTTTAGTAGTTTCAATCCATAATCTTCAATAATAGAGCTTTGTTTTACCATATCATCATTTGTTATATCACTTCCCATCCATTTTTGAAGCATCATCGATGGGGGTATCTTTATAACCCTCTCTATCTTTGGAACATATTGCCACATCTGATTGTTGAGGCTTAAAAATGTTATGCCTCTATCTTTTGGTGGATATAAAATTTTTGTAAAACTTTTCTTCGTTCCCTCTGAGAAACTTTGCATTTTCATCGTACGAGTATGTCCTTTGGAGACTATCTTCATACTCAAAACCATCGTGATATTTTCACCACGCATATTTTGATCAAGTTTTTTTACAATCTCTTCTACATCATCTGCATTTAGAGATATAAAAAAACTGAAAAATATAAAAATATATAACTTCATCTTAAACTCCATAGATTATTTTTTCATGCAGATAAAGAGAGACTAATACTTGATGCACTGATAGCATTTAATGGTTGTCTCCATTGATGCGCTATCATACTTACCATATCTTCCATCTGAGCAAGTTTTGATTGCTGGAGTAGTTGTTTATCTTGAAATCGATAAAAGTATAATTTTTTTCATTATCTATTGTATCTATAATCATCTTGAACTTTTTTAAAGTTATAACTTTATTTATATATAATACAAAGATAACTACACAAAGGGTTCATTTATGAAAAAAATCTATCTCGCAGTACTATTATCTCTTATATTACTATTACTACTCCCCATTATCGGCAATAGTTTTGCCCAGAATATTTTAAATAAAAAGATAGAAAATCTTCAATCTCAAGGTATCACTCTTAAAAAAACCATAACAGACTCCTCCTATCTCTCTACAAAAAAAGAGTATCATCTTTTATATACAAAAAGTGGTGAAGAGATGGTTATAGGAGTTGGTGTTGAATATAGTAACATTCTCTTTAATAAAGAGATATCTATAGAGATATACCCTATCTCTTTCTCTGAGGAGATTATGAAAAATAGAGAGTTTAGCCAGTTTCTTAAAGATAAAAGTTTTCTCTCTCATATAGATTATAATTTAGTAACACAAGATTTTAGTGGATATATAAAAGATATAAAACAGCAATACAGTTTACAAAACTCTACAACTATCTCTATCTTACTTTTAAATACTAGATTTGATGGAAAGGGAGATTTAACAGATCCAGAGATATTGAACTCTACAATAAAACAGCTCTCCATAGATATTTCAGAAGGTTCTAAAAAGAGAAAGCTTCATATAAAAGATCTTTTCTCCTCTTTGATTGTAGATAATAAAGATATAAAGTTGCAACTTACTTCAAAAAACTCTTTTGATAGTTTAGAGTTTACTATGGATGAAAAAAAGTTCCAATTTTTAGATTTTAACTACTCTTTAAATGTAACAGAGATAGATAAAGACTCTTTCATGGAGTTTCAAGATAGATTGGCAACAGATGCAACAGATATAGAGCAGATTATCATTAAACTTTTATCAAAGGGTATAGATATCTCGATAGATGATTTTTCTATTAAAAATATCGTGATAAATAATCAAAGTTTCGATGGTTTTAAGTTAAGCTCTAAATTTTTATTTGCAAAAGATAGTGACTTAGCTAACAAATTTAAAAACAATCCTATAAAAATAAGATCTAATATTCAAACAGAGATGGAACTCCATATCTCAAAAAAGATTTTTAATGAGTTAGTAAAAACATCATCGATGATAGGTTTAATGAAACTTTATGCAAAAGAGAGAGGGGATAACTATATCTTTAAAGTTATGTTTAAAGATGATAAACTGAAAGTGAACTCTAAAGTGTTGAGTTTATAGATGAAACTATTTTTTTTATTAATTTTTCTATATTTCAATCTTTTTGCTTCAACTCTGCATCTAGCTACATCATCAAATCCATCACGATTAAATCCTATTTTAGCAACAGACTCTGCTTCATCAGATATAGCGGGGTATATATTTAATGGTTTAGTAAAGTATGATAAAGATTCTAAGGAGATTATAGGGGATTTAGCCTCTAACTTTTATTTTGAAAACAACACAACACTTATCTTTGAGCTTCGTAAAAATGTTACTTGGCATGATACCCATAAATTCAGTGCAAAAGATGTTCTTTTTACCTATAAAACACTTATCTCTCCAAAAGTGGTTTCACCTTATAGTTCTGGTTTTAGATTTGTAAAGGATGTAGAGACTGTAGATGAGTTTACTATCAAAGTTATCTATAAAAAACCCTATTTTAAATCTCTTGAAACTTGGATGATGGGAATTATTCCAGAGCATATACTCAAAAATGAAACAAATTTGATGAATGCCAAGTTCAATACAGAGCCAATAGGAACAGGAGCATATAAACTGCATCAGTTAGAGCATTCAAAAAATATTATATTAACCGCTTATGATGATTATTTTGAGGGAAAAGCAAAAATAGAGAGAATATCTTTTCACGTGATAGCTGATGGGGTTACAAGATTTTTGATGTTAAAATCTGGCTCTTTAGATATTGGAAGTGTAGACCCGATAGCTTATGAGAGAAAATTGGATAAAGATTTTTTTGATAGATTTAATATCTATGAAAAGATAAGTCGCTCCTATACTTATTTGGGATTTAATCTAAAACGTGAGAAGTTTAAAGATCCAAAAGTAAGAGAAGCTCTCTCTTTAGCCATAGATAGAGATGAGCTTGTAGATATTCTTTTTTTTAAACATGCAAAGGTGTGTACAGGACCATTTTTACCTGGAACAATCGCATTTAATAAAGATGTAAAAGTTCCATCAAGAGATATACAAAGAGCAAAAAAACTTTTAAAAGAGGCAGGGTATGATGCAGAAAATCCCTTCAGATTTGAGATAACAACATCAAACTCCAATGCTATTAGACCTTATGCAGCACAGATACTCCAACATCAACTCAAACAGGTAGGAGTGATAGCAACTCTAAGAGTGATGGAGTGGCAAGCATTTTTAAATATGGTAGTATTTCCCCATAACTTTGATACGGTTCTTTTAGGATGGGGACTCTCTCCAACACCAGACCCCTATATGTTTTGGCATAGTGATAATGATAAACAGGGTGGATTTAATCTCATAGGATATAACAATCCAAAAATAGACAAAATGATAGAGCAATCTCAAACGATGATAGATAGAGAACAGCTTTCAAAAATTTGGCAAGAGATGTTTGAGATAATAGTAGATGATAATCCCTATCTCTTTTTATATATTCCAAACTCTATAACAACTGTTGATAAAAAAATTAAAAATATTATCCCTGCAAAAGGTGGGATTTGGCACAACTATATTCGTTGGGAGAAGGATTAAGTTCTAATCATAAACATCATCCATATCAAAATCATCTTGATTTTCTAGCTTTTCTTTGTGCTTCACTATCCATAAATATACTCCATTAAATATTTTTATAATTATTATTATATCAAAATATATTTTTTATATGAAAATTAATGATTTAAGAGAGTTAGTTTATATGCTTTGTATAGTTTTTTATTTGCTTTTATAGTTTTTTTAAGCTGTTTTTTGAAATCTTTCACACTGTTTTCTCCCTCAACTATCTCTTCAAATTCATCTAAAATATCTAAAAATGTATAGATCTCTTTTAACTCCTCTAAGTTCTTAATATCAAAATATTTTATATATTTTAATACTAATTTATCTTGTGCAACAGATATTTTTCTAAAATTGATTTCATCATTTAACTCCTCTTGAGTCGTAAATATCTCTAGTTCCATATCAATCCTTTTTTTATATAAATAGGTTAAAATGAGTATATAACACAGCCATTACTAAATGGTTACATTCAATAAAAGAAGATATAAAATGATAGAACTTAAAAATGTAAATAAATATTTTTATAAAGATGAAGCAAGAGAGATATATGCTCTTAAAAATATTAATTTAGAGATTAAAAATGGTGAATTTTCTCTTTTTAGTGGGAGTTCAGGATGTGGGAAAACAACACTTTTAAATGTTATTGGGGCATTAGATAGTGTACAAAGTGGAGAGATTTTATTTGATAATAGAGATATAACAAAACTCAATGAGGAGGAGAGAACAGCTCTTCGTTTAAATGAGATAGGATTTATATTTCAAGCATACAATCTTATTCCTGTTTTAAATGTTGCAGAAAATATCGGTTTTATAATGAAGCTAAGAGGATTTAGTGATGCAGAGATAACTCAAAGGGTTTTGGAACTCTCAACTATTTTAGAGATAGATAACAAACTTAAATCTCTTCCATCAACTCTAAGTGGAGGGCAACAGCAACGTGTTGCAGTCGCACGTGCAATAGCTTCTAAACCAAAAATAATTTTAGCAGATGAACCTACTGCAAACCTCGATAGTAAAAACTCTCAAATATTGATGGATATGATGAGAAACTTAAATGAAAAAGAGGGAGTAACTACTCTTTTTGCTTCTCACGATGAGTTGGTAACAGAGAATGTTCATCGAGTTATCAAACTTGAAGATGGTGCTTTAGTCTGATGTTTAAAAAAGTTCTCTTTCTTTTTAGTATCACAACATCCCTTTTTGGAGAGTTTGAGTATCGTGTTGAAAATAGTAACTTTACAATCTCACAAGATGAGTTTCGTTATAACTATGATAGATTACGATTTAGAGGTGATTTTATAGATGAAAACTACTTCACAACTGTTATAGCAGATATTGTTCACTATTATGGAGGGAACTATCTCTCTAGTGATGAGTTTAGTTTTATTAAACAGATTCAATCTGACACACCGATTAAAACAGAAACATCATTTAAAAAGTATGCTGATGCTCTTTTTTATGCAAAACTTTATAGATTTTATCTCGGATATGAAGATGATACACATCGTACCGTTATCGGTTTACAAAATATCTCTATGGGTGTAGGGAGAGTTTGGACACCCACAGATATTTTTAATCCAAAAAATATCTATTCGATAGAGCCTGATGAAACATTTGGAGTTTTTGCTCTCTCCTATACAAATCATCTCAACGATAGTTCAGATATAGAGATGATAGTGAGTATAGATGAGGAAAAAAAGCCTAAATATGCAGGGATATATAAAACATTTTTTCAGTTAGGTGATTTTGCTTTAGATTTTATATATTCTCCAAAAACAGTGATGTTAGGAGGAGAACTTGAGATAAACATAGGAGAGAGTGGTGTGGAGGGAAGAGTTGAGGTTGCTTATATTAAAAATGATATAGGGGAGTTTTCTCAGATTATTATGGGTGTAGATTATGGATTTCTTAATGGTCTTAATCTTATCGTTGAAACTCTTTACTCCTCTAAAACATTTTCATATACAGAGCTACTCTTAAACTATGACTCAGAGATAATCTCAAATATGCACTACTCCAGTTTTTATACAGCAGTCGTTCTCTCCTATAGTTTCAATATTTTTTTAGATACCTCATTCATCTATATTGAGAGTTTTAATGATAAAAATTCTCGTTTTCTATCTCCAACTGTAAGTTATACTATAGATGATTATAATTCTATTCTTTTTGGAGCAACGATAAATAGTGGCGATAGTTACTATCTTAAATATTCATTGATATTTTAAGCTCTCTATTTAATAATTTAGTTCTAAATATTTTTTGATAAAATGCTATCAATAATTATATAGGATATAAAATGTTTGATGAGATAGAATTTGATAGAATGAAAAGGCTTCCGAAGTACGTATTTGCTGAGGTTAATGAACTTAAAATGGCAGAGCGTAGAGCTGGTGCCGATGTTATTGATTTTTCTATGGGAAACCCTGATGGAGATACTCCTGAACATATCCGTGAAAAACTTGTTGAGTCTGCTAAAAAGACTAAAACACATGGTTATTCTACTTCAAAGGGTATTCCTAAACTTTTAATGGCTATATCTGATTGGTATAAACGACGTTACGATTGTGATCTTGACCCTATGACAGAGTGTGTTGCTACTATGGGAAGTAAAGAGGGTTATGCTCACCTTACTTATGCTATCACAAATCCAGGGGATGTTGCAGTTGTACCTGATCCTACATACCCTATTCATGAGTTTTCTTTTATCTTAGCTGGTGGTAATGTTGTTAAGTTTGGTATAGAGTTTGATGAAGATTATAAGATAGATGAAGATAAATTTTTTGAAGATTTAGAGAGAGTTTTTAAAGAAACATCTCCAAAACCAAAATATGTTTTAGTAAATTTTCCACATAACCCATCAACAGCAACTGTAACTCAAGATTTTTATGTACGTCTAGTGGCGATGGCAAAAGAGAAAAGATTTTATATTATCTCAGATATAGCCTATGGAGATATCACTTTTGATGGTTATGTTACTCCATCTATTATGAGTGTAGAGGGTGCTAAGGATGTAGCAGTTGAGTCTTTTACACTTTCAAAATCTTACAATATGGCAGGCTGGAGAGTTGGTTTTTTTGTTGGAAATAAAAAACTCATAGGTGCATTACAGAAGATAAAATCGTGGTTAGATTATGGAATGTTCACTCCTATTCAAGTTGCTGCAACAGTTGCACTCAATGGTGATCAACAGTGTGTAAGAGATATTACAGATAAATATGACCATCGTCAGAATATTTTTATAGAAGCATTTGATAGAGCTGGTTGGAAAATAAAAAGAAATCAAGCAAGTATGTTTATCTGGGCAAAACTTCCAAAATGTGTAGAGCATTTAGGTTCTTTAGAGTTTTCTAAACGTCTTCTTGTAGAAGCGGGTGTATGTGTAGCTCCAGGGATAGGTTTTGGTGCTTATGGTGAAAACTATGTACGTATCGCCCTTATAGAAAATGATAACCGTATTCGCCAAGCTGCTAAGAATGTTAAGAAATTTTTAAAGCAGTTTCAAGAGAAGGAATAGATCTCTTTAACTGTGAAAAAAATAGATTTTAAGCTAAACGTTCTGGAAATTTCATCATAAATTTTTTCAATTTAGGAGCTATTATAACTTGACAATATCCTTGTGAAGAGTTTAAGTTATAGTAGTTTTGATGATAATCTTCTGCTGGATATACATCCTCTATCTGAGTTACTTCTGTTACTATTTTATTATTAAACTTATGTTGAGCTTTTTTAATGGCATTTTCGATTATATTTTTTTCATCTTTATCTTCATAATAGATTACAGAGCGGTATTGAGTACCCTTATCAGCTCCTTGAGCATTGAGTGTTGTTGGATCATGGATAATGAAAAATATCTCTAACAGGTTCTCTAAAGAGATAATTTCTGCATCATACTCTATATCTACAATCTCTGCATGACCACTAACACCTGTACAGATATTTTCATAAGTAGGGTTTGGTCTGTGACCACCTGTATAACCACTTACTACACTATCAACACCTTTAACATTTCTAAAAACTGCTTCAGTACACCAAAAGCATCCACCACCAAGAACTAATCTCTTTTTATTCATAATCTTGAAATCCTTTTTTTAAAATCATCGATTTTGTAAAATTATACTATAATTGATTTTATAAATATTTAGGATTTAATGATGAAATATATTTTAATAAATTTAATAGTATTGATAAATTTAGTGGATGCTTCACAAAAGAAAGTAGGAGAGTTTATCTCTATAATACCTATTTCAGTAGAGTATAATGATATTCAAGAGCAAAAGAGTGAAGAGATAGATGAAGTTATTTCAGCTGAGGAAGTAGAGGAGAATAGCGATATTCAAAATATGTGGGCAAATCCAATGGCAACCGATATAGATGACCTAGATGATGAAACAGAAGAGCTAGAAACAGAGAGTTTATGTGAAAAAACTATTTCAGGTTTTAGTGTTGGTAAAGATGGTTGCCCTCAAACATATAGATTGAAAACAAAATTTGAGAATAAAAAATTTAATTTGATAAAGGATATGAGTGAAGAGTTAGAGGAGTTAAGTCAATTTTTAAAAGAAAATCTCTCCTATCAAGTTATTATATATAGTTATACAGATAGTATAGGTGAAGAGGATGTAAATAAGCGATTAACAAAAAATCGTGCAGCTACAATCAAAAAAATCTTAATAGATTTTGGTGTGAGTACAACAAAATTAACAGCTATCGGAAAGGGTGAAAAAAATCCAATAGAGAGCAATATGGAAAAAGCTGGTCGTTCTAAAAATAATCGTATAGAGATAGAGTTAATCTATTAAGATTTTCTCTACTCTGTTCTGGTCGTTATATCGATCCCTTTCTCTTTAAGAGCATTTCCTATCTCAACCACTCTATTTTTATATTTTTCAGATTCTATAAAACCTTGATAACTATCTAACTCTTTATCTAAAACTTTTTGAGCAATATTATCTATATTGAGAAGTACCTCTTGGAGTTCTGTTTCTAACTCCTCTACTGTGTTATCTATAGGGTTCATTTTGTTCCTTTATATACTGTTTATCTATCACAAAGAGTTGAAAATTCACAAAAAAGACAATTTTTGAGATCTTCACATTTTTTAAAATTAATCTCCTCTACATTAAGTAGATCTTTGATATTTGATTCTAAAATAGCAAGTTTTTCATTTAATAAAAGTTCTGGAACTATCTTTGATTCTTTTAAATCATAATAACCACAAGCTACAACATTACCAAGTTCACTTGCTAAGAGGTAATAAAATTCAAGTTGAAAATCGGTTGCTTCTTGTACATTTTTTGGAGTGTAAAGGGGATATGAGCCTGTTTTGTAATCTAAAACTTCTATCTCATTAGCTTTTTTATCGATTCTATCTATTTGACCTATAAGAGTCATGCCTGCAAATTCAACTGAAAAGTTCTCTTCACATAGCTCTACACTCCAACCTTGAGAAAACCGTTTTATATCATTTTCACAAAATTTATTCATACGCTGTTTTTGCATATTCATAAGATATTTTTCCAGTTCACTCTCTCCAGATGCACTATCTAACTCTCTGCTCAAATCTTTTTTAAGCTCATCGATATTGTTATAACTATTTTTTTTACGATATAACTCTTTTAAGGCTGTATGTATATCTATCCCAACTGCCCACTCTTGAGGCATATCTCTAGGTATCTCATGAGATGATAATTTTTGTACATATTTATGATAATATTTTCGTTTACAACTTAAAAAAGTTTTTAATCTTGTTGCAGAGAGTTTTTTATCTTTAAAACTATACTCTAGTATAATATCATCTTCTATTTTAGGCTCAAAACTAGTTTTATCAAAAAGTATATTTGCATAATCAAGTTCTAAATAGATATTTTTTTCTTTAATACCTAACTGTTTTAAAAAGCGTGATGCTGAACTTTCACTCGATTTAACATAGGAGATAGAGACCTCTTTAGTTCTATTTATAAGCATCTCATAGTAATGTTTTTGAAGATTTTCTCTATCATTCATTGTTGGTAGTTTAGCTAACTTCCTAATTTTACTATTTAAAAACATATCTTTATCACTCTTTTTAGGAACATTAGAGTCACTAAAATCGATGATAATGATAGCATCAAATGAAACAGAACGAGTTTCTAATACTCCCATAACTGTTATTTTACCACCTCTAACATCATCTATTGTTCGCGTAGATAAGCGTTGAAGAAAAACAGATAGTAGAGATTTAACATTCATTTCATGCATAATAGGTAAAATA
Source organism: Campylobacterota bacterium (assembly GCA_034716265.1). Taxonomy (GTDB): domain Bacteria; phylum Campylobacterota; class Campylobacteria; order Campylobacterales; family Sulfurimonadaceae; genus Sulfurimonas. The sequence goes on along the minus strand of JAYEGK010000043.1, from coordinate 4,295 downwards.
TTTTTAAAACTATGGATCTCCTCTTCAAATATTTTCACTGCAACTTTATCTGAAAACTGCTCTTTATAAAGTGTTAAAAATAAGATGAAATCTACTTCACTAGCCAGTTTGTGATAGATAGGAAAGAGTAGTTCATAGGTATCATCTTGTACTCTTTTAACTCTCTGGATATTTTCTTTAGAGTTTTGTTCTATTACTTTATAAGTAGCTTCAAGTTTTTTATAGATCGCTGTTTTTGAAAATGGATCTCCCATCGCAAAGTTAAAGTTAGATCTATTATCAAAGCTTTTGAGAAGTTGTGCTATCTTTTCATCAGGTAAGATAACTGCTATCTTATTTGGGTCATAACCTTTGTTGATATATTCAAATATTTTCTGTTTTAGAAAGGGTATCTGTAAAATAGATTCACTAAATGATTGACAACTTACATCTTTATTTTTAGTTATAGAGGTTTGGGAAATAATCTCTTTAGAGTTTAAAGATATTTTGTAATGATAATTTTTTTCTAACTTTATACCCATATCATTAAATCTATCTTGCATCTTAGTATTAAAAACAGATGTATCAAATAAAATATCTATATTTGTAAACTCACAACATTGCATTAAAAGTTCAAACTCAAAATTTGTAAGATGACCATCTATATAGATATCTATATTTTTATGATGAGAGGCATAGTTACTATTAAATTTATAGAGTTTTGGTAGGAAAATTTTATCTAAAATCTTTTTTTCGATACATAACTGTTCATACCGTTTATAGAGTTCTTGGAGAATAGTTATATGCTCTTCATATTCAGCATAAAGATCGGAAGTATCAAGTTGTGAAATATCATAGAGCTCAGCACTCATCTCTTCAAAAAATTTAAAGATATAGGAGGAGTTTTTTGTAAAGGTAAAAAAGTTTCTTTGAATCTGAAGATTTGAGAATTGATGAAACTCTGAAGCTTCAAGAAGAAGTAAGATACGTGTATCGTTATCAACAATAGTAAAATCTTTTACTATCGTTAATTTCGAGATAAAATCACTCATCGTTATATAATTTGGAAGAAAAAGAGTTTTCTCCTTAAGGTTAAACTGTTTATCTCTTATTGCACGTGCAGATGGCAAAACAATAGTTGTGTCATTCATCTACTAATACTCTTTAAACTCTTTTTTACGAGTATCTGCTTTTATATTATAAAATCTTTCTTTATCATCAATCGAAATTTTTGCCATAATATCCCAACGTCCCTCTAAAGGAACATCTATATTTGAAAAGCTATAGATACCATTTTCAATTTTTGGATCAATTATCTCTTGGTCATTTTTATGATTATTTGGTCTTGTGATTATTATTTTTAATTTTGCACTGTTTACAGGGTTATTGTCTATATCTGAAACACTATATTTAATAACACTATCTTTTAGATTAAAATTATCCGTAATATATTTTATTTGATACTGCTTATCAAATTCTATACGAGATTTTATAAGATTATTTGCCTCTACATTAGCTTCTTGATAGCCCATCATATAGGTATCACTTTTTTCAACTGGTAGTTTGACAGAGACCATTATAGTAGCTATACATGCCCCAAAGATAAAGATGATAGATGCACTAATAGCATAGGGCCAGATACGACCATTATTTAGATTCATTTTTTTGCCTTTTATAAAATAGTTGCCGTCTTATATACATTATTATTGCAATAAAGATAGTTCCATAGAATATTACCTTAATAACATTAATAGCTATTTTATTAGCATTTCCAACAGCATTATCTAGTTTTATATCTTTACTTTCTGCTATCTGTTCCGCTATATCAGCATATCCATTAAACATTGAACCTGAATATTTTCCTAAAAGTTCCCCTTTTTTAGCTTTTCCAGCTATCAAAGGGATAATAGTTCCACCATAGTTAGTTGCTGTTTCTTTAAATGATGCAAAGCTATCACTATAAAAGAGTGCCATTACAAATGCTTGAACAGGAGATGCAACAGGACTTAGAACTTGCTTTTTATCAAAATATTCATATAAAGATATGTCACTTGCCAAAATATCAATTTTTGAGTCCATCTCTGAAAAGGTAAGTAAAATTGTTGGTTCATTAAAGTTTTTCATTAAACTTTTTTCATACTCAACTATATTTAAACCAGTTGGAATCTCTCTAATCATAACAAGTCTTAATGATATAGCAGTTTTTTCATATAACTCTTTTCCTAATTTATTCACCTCTTTATTAAAGTCAGGATTAGAGATTACATCATCTTTATATAAATATTCTGCTAATAGATGTGATTGAAAAAATATTGTAAGGATGAGGGCATAAAGCCCTCTAATAAAAAATTTCAATGAAATTTCCTAACCGATATAAAGGTGATTTGGAGTAACTACGGCGAAAAGTGTATATGCAGCCATTATAACAAGACCTATTGCAATTATTTTTTCCATTATTAATTCCTTTATTTTACATCAACTAAATGTTTCGTGTTTTCAGCACTAATCATTTTAATTGAAGATTCATCTTTTATATCGTAAAAATTAGTTGCATTTGCTTGTTGAACACTTAATGCTCCCATAGTTAAACCTACAAGAATAGTTAGTAATAAAACTGTTGCAATTAACATACCTGTCACACCATTAAGAGACCAAAGACTTCTATCATCAATTGACATACTTAAATTCCTTATTGAGCGCTTAAGCTAGTGATATATGCACCAACAGCTTCTTTTTGCTTAGCATTTAATCTTTCAAATGCAGGCATTGTTCCGATAACACCTTTTTTACCATGGTTAAGAACATTAGTAACAAGTGCTGGAGTAAACTCAGCGATGTTTGGAGCTACATACTCCATACCTTTACCATCTGCACCATGACAAGAAGCACATGTACCAGCAAAAATATCTGCACCAGCACCACTCATACCATTTGCAACATAGTTAGATACTGTTTCAATCTCTGCATCAGTAATTGGTGCATAGTTGTTGTTAGCATTCATAAGACCATTACGATCTGGCATAGGCATCTCTGAACCCATTAAATGGTTGTTTGAACCATTAAGGATAATATCTTTAACAACATTTGCTTCAAGTCTTACATTAAGATCAGCAGCTTTACCATCAATACCATCAGCAGAGATACCGTGACAGACCTTACATTCCGCTAAGAATACTGATTCACCCATCTCTACTAATCTATCACCAGTAATAGATACGTATTGTGCATTAAACTTCTCATTATGTACAGCAACGTCTTCATTATACTCACCAATTTGTGCATATGCGTTTACAGGATAACCTATTATAAAATACCACATACCCCAAACCATTGTAAGTAGAAATGAGATTGACCAACCCATAGGTAATGGATTGTTGTACTCACCTATATTGTCCCATGAATGATCAGCTAGTTCACCCGTAGCCTTGTCAGTTTGCATCTGACGAACATACTTGATAACTACAAAAACTGTAATTAGTACAAGAACAACCGCAGCTGCAATCGTAAGCATATTGACGATATCACCATTAAGTCCACCCTCAGACGTACCTACCGAAACGTAAGTAAATCCAAGCATTGCTACAGTAATGATAATTCCCCAAAGATAAAGCTTATTCATATATCTCTCCTATTTATCTTTATCATCTGATTTAGGCGATACTAATGTATCATCTAAATCGTCATTTAGTGCCATATTGCTATACTGCTCATAATCAACACCATCCACATCTTTTTTATTTTTATACAGATGATATATATATCCATAAAGTATTAAAGTTAAAGAGATCGTTAAAATCAGATAACCATAAGCTTGTAATTGTGCAATATCCACTATCTAATCCTTATCTATTTAAGACTATTCATATATGCAATAATAGCTACGATTTCAGGAATTTCCCCACGAGCTACTGCATCTTTGATATCTTGATCTTTCATATCTGCTGCAATTAATTTTGCTTCTTCTAATGCTAATGCATTTGCTTCTGCAAGATTTGCACCCATTTTAACAATTTTAGTTGACCCATCTTTCATAGGAACTGGTTTGTTATATGGTACAGAAAAGAATTGAGCTACTGTTAACTGTTCAGCATAAGTAGTTTCAATATCAGCTAAGTTTGTAAACATCCATCTGTAAGCAGGCATAATTGAACCTGGTACAACAGCAGCTGGATCTTTCATATGGTTTTCATGCCAGTCAGTAGTACGGTAGTTACCTACACGCATCAAGTCTGGACCAGTTCTTTTAGAACCCCATAGGAATGGACGATCATAAGCATACTCACCACTTAAAGAGTAGTGACCATAACGGTCAGTTT
>JAYEGK010000042.1:0-22341 GCA_034716265.1 Campylobacterota bacterium | reverse complement strand
GATGATTTTTTTTAAAAAATCTTCGCTTATACAAGCTCTTGCTATATCACTTACAAGAACAAATTCCGTATCTACTTCTTTTAAAGCATTTTTTAAAGAGTGTTGTCTGCTCTGCGCACCTGTTACAAAAGTGTAGTCTGCATAGTTTTGCATAAAATGTAAATCATCAGGAGATGCAGTAATGATTATCTTACTAAAAAGAGTTGTCTCTTCGAGTTTTTGTGCTACAAAATGCCACAGTGGCTTATGTTCGACTCTTAGCCACTGTTTTTTTACATTGAGTTCAAATCGGCTAGAACTGCCTGCTGCTAGTAAAATAAGTGTTAAATCAGACAAAACCTCTCCTCTCTTAAAAAGTGTTACGAAATTATACATTCGAAACCTTTTTTTTATCTTTGATGAGTAGATTAGTAGCTTAAACATCTTCTCTATAATTTGACTTAATAATGGTTTAACTTTATTTGATTATATTTCCATACATAAGTAATAGAAATATAATTTTTAGGAGAACGTATGAGAAGTTCATGGGTAAAAAAACGTGAAAACGATCCTGTTAGAACGCAGATGTATTACGCACGTCAAGGTATTATCACTCAAGAGATGGAGTATGTTGCAAAGATTGAAGATTTAGCTCCAGAACTAGTTCGTAGTGAAATAGCACGTGGGCGTTTAATAATTCCTGCAAATGTAAACCATACTACTTTGGAACCTATGGCAATCGGTATCGTGTCTACTTGTAAAATCAATGCGAATATCGGTTCATCAGCTATCGCTTCTGATGTTCAAGGTGAAGTTGAAAAGATGCAAGTATCTCAGCACTACAAAGCTGATACTGCAATGGATCTCTCAACTGGTGGTGATTTGGATGAGATTCGTAAAGCAGTTATAGGGGCATCAAAAATTCCTATCGGAACTGTGCCTATCTATCAAATTCTTCATGATGTTGGAAATAAGATTGAGGATTTAACTATAGACGTTATGTTAGATGTTTTAGAGCGTCAAGCACAACAAGGTGTCTCTTACTTTACTATTCACGCAGGTTTCCTTTTAGAGACTATGCCTAAAATTGCAAAACGTAAAATGGGCATCGTATCTCGTGGTGGTTCTTTAATGGCTGCTTGGATGATGCACTACCATAGAGAAAATCCTTTCTATACCGCATATGATGAGATTTTAGATATCTGTGCTAAATACGATGTCTCTCTTTCACTTGGTGATTCACTTCGTCCTGGTTGTTTAGCAGACGCTTCTGATGATGCACAGTTAGGTGAGCTTAAAGTTCTTGGAGAGTTAACGCTTCGCGCTTGGGAGAAAAACGTTCAAGTTATGATAGAGGGTCCAGGTCATGTTCCGTTAAATCAAGTAGAGCGCAATATGAAGTTACAACGCGAACTTTGTCATGAAGCACCTTTTTATATCTTAGGACCATTAGTGACTGACATCGCTGCTGGGTATGATCACATAAGTTCAGCTATCGGTGCTGCTGTTGGTGGATGGCATGGTGCTTCTATGTTATGTTACGTAACACCTAAAGAGCATCTAGGACTTCCAAACGCAGATGATGTACGTGAAGGTATCATAGCTTATAAAATTGCGGCTCACGCAGCTGATATCGCTAGAGGTCGCAAAGGCGCTAGAGATATAGATGATGAGATGAGTGATGCGCGTTATAGTTTTGACTGGGAGAAGCAGTTTGAGTTAGCACTCGATGGTGAGAGAGCTAGAGAGTATCACGATGAAACTCTTCCTGAAGACGTATTTAAAGAAGCAGAGTTCTGTTCTATGTGTGGACCTAAGTTCTGCTCTTATAAAATTACTCAAAACATTATGGATAATCCAGAGGGTATTGAGCAAATTATCGCAGACAACAGAGCAAAAGAAGCAGAAGAAGCTTCAAAATAAAAATTAAATATCTAAATAAGACAAAATTTCTCTTATTTAGATATGATTAGCGTATAAAATAAATATTATAAGGAAAAAGAATGACTGAAGAGATTGTAAAATCAGCACTATCCAAAGTTATGTATCCAGGATTTACAAAAGATATCGTAACTTTTGGTTTTGTGAACAACATAGTAATCGACGCAAATGACGTAAGTTTTAATGTAGAGATTACTTCATCAGCTCCAGAGGTTGCACAACAGATTAAAGATGATGCAACTGCTGAACTCAAAAAAGTGGGTGCGGTTGGTGCAATAAACGCAAATGTAAAAGCTCCACAGATGCCAAGAGAGTCTTCATCTAAGGGGAAAAATATCGCTCCTCAAGTGAAAAACTTCTTAATGGTAAGTTCAGGTAAAGGTGGGGTTGGTAAATCAACTACATCAGTAAATATCGCTATCGCTCTTGCTGCTCAAGGGAAAAAAGTTGGTCTTTTAGATGCTGATATCTATGGTCCAAACATCCCTCGTATGATGGGCGTTGCAGATGTGAAACCTGAAGTAAATGGGAACAAAGTTCTTCCTATTAAAGCTTATGGTATCGAGATGATGTCAATGGGTTCACTTATGGAAGAGGGACAATCTTTAATGTGGCGTGGTGCTATGATTATGAAAGCGATTGAACAGTTCCTTCGTGATATTTTATGGTCTGAGTTAGATGTATTGGTTATCGACATGCCTCCAGGAACTGGTGACGCACAATTAACGTTGGCGCAATCTGTACCTGTAACGGTCGGTTTGACTGTTACAACTCCACAGGGTGTATCTTTGGATGATTCACGTCGTTCACTTGATATGTTTAAAAAACTTAACATTCCTATCGCTGGTATCGTTGAGAACATGAGTGGATTTATCGCTCCAGATACAGGTGTTGAGTATGATATCTTTGGTAAGGGAACTTCAGCTCCTATGGCTACTGAATTTGATACTACTATCATTGCAGAGATTCCAATCGAGCCGAGTATCAGAACTGGTGGTGATGAGGGTAAACCTATCACTTTTGTAAATCCATCTTCTGAATCGGCTTCTCGTTACGCAGCCGCTGCTGAATCTATCTGGACTCAGATAGAGGAGATTAATGCAAATGGTGGTGTTGATAATGCAGCTGTTCAACCAACAACACCTCCTGGTGTAAGCGCTTGTTCAACTTCAGCTGCTCCAGCTGCCGCTCAAGGTGGAAGCTGTGGGACTGGCGGTGGTTCTACTGGTGGTGGGTGTGGTTGTCACTAGTTAGTCACTCACTTTTTATTTGTTAGAGTTCATATTTTTTATGAACTCTAACACTCTTTTTAACTAGCTTTCTTATTCTCTTGAACTGAATGATAAGTAGCTATAGCGATAAATGTTATACCTACTGTACCAACAATCGCTTCTGGAATATGAAAGAACATTTTTGATAACATAACAAGTGCTAAAGCCGCGATAGCATAATGAGCACCATGTTCTAAATATCTATACTCCGCTAAAGTTTTCTTCTCTACAAAATAGATAGTTAAACTTCTCACAAACATAGCCCCAACACCAAGACCAATCATAATAATAAATATATTACTACTTAAAGCAAATGCACCAAGAACACCATCAAATGAGAATGATGCATCTAATACTTCAAGATACAGAAAACCCATAACACCACTTCTTACACCATTTGTACTCATTAAAGTATCAAGTGAAGCGATAACTGAAAATAATAGTATTCCCATAAAATAAGCGATAGCGATACCAGAATCGTTAGTAATATATACGATATAAAGACCTAATGCCGTTGCGATCATCATCTCTATACTTTTAATCTCTCCAGCTTTATTTATAACCACACTATTTTCAATAATATGGATCCATTTATCCTCTCTATCATCATCAAATAGAAAACTCAAAAATACCATAAGTAAAAATGAACCACCAAAGGCATAGATAAGACTACCCACAGACTCTAATGTCTCTTTATATTGTTGAGGCTCATTTAATGCTAAAGTAAATGTTTCATATACACCTAAACCACCAGCAACAGCAACGATAATAATAGGAAATAAAAATCTCATACCAAATACAGCGATAGGAATACCAAATGTGATAAATCTCTTTTGCCATTTTGGTTCCATTGTTTCTAATACTTTTGCATTTACAACCGCATTATCAAACGATAATGAAATCTCTAAAATAGCTAATAGTGCCGTAATATAAACAGCATATAATCCACCCACAAAATAAGCTGCTATAAGACCTATAACTGTTATGGCTATCGAACTTCTAAAATATTCCATTCATTTCCTTTATTTTTTCAATTTTAAAATTTATATAATTAATCCTAAATTAAAGTTTACCCTATAAACTTATCTACAAACCCTTGTAATCCTGCATTGAAACCTGCACCAACTGCTTTAAATCTCCATGAACCACTTTTTTTATATAATCTTCCAAACTCAATAGCTGTTTCAGTTGAATAATCTTCATCAAGTTCATATTTTGCTATCTCTACATTTGTGTCTATATCATAGAGTCTCACAAAAGAGTTTTGAACCTGTCCAAAGTTTTGATTTCGTGCTTGTGCTTCATCTATTGTTACTATTAAAACTAACTCTTCGATAGTATCATCAATCTTATCTAGTTCAACAAAGATAGACTCATCATCACCTTCCCCCTCACCTGTTCTGTTATCACCTTGATGAACTACTGCACCATCTGGAGAAGTTAAATTATTATAAAATACAAAATAGTTATCTTGAGGAATTTTTCCAGCTGTATTTAACATAAATAATGAAACATCTAAATCAAACTCTGCACCTGTATCTGTACCATTTGTATCCCAACCTAAACCTAATGCTACTTTTTTTAAACTTGGTGCCTCTTTTGATAAATCAATTCTTCCACCTTTACTTAAACTAATACCCATAAATTGTCCTTTTAATTTTATTATTTATACTAAAAAAGGCTTATAGTCAAATAATCACTATAAGCCTTACAATATCTAATGAATAGAAAAATCTACTAATTTAAAACAGCGAGTATCTTCTCTTTCATCGCTTTTTCTGTTTCATCAAAGTTACCATCAGATTCAGCCATATAATCTAAAAGATTATGAATCATCGCTGGATATTCAGGATGAGAGTTGATACGTCCTAACTCTGATAATAGTTTTGCAGTTGTAACTGTCCACTTAACATTATTATCAATAACTTTTTCTAACTCTTCGATATGTATACCATAAAGCTCGATAGCATCTTGAGTCATATCTAACTCTTTAATCTCATCAATCTCATTGATAAGGTCTAAAGCAGCTGTTACTTCATCAGTTTCAGCTTTTTTATCTGCCATAGTCATAAGTGCTAAACTGATAACTAAAGCATTTACAAACTGCTTCTCTTTAGAGAAAGACTCTGGTGCATATTGTCTCATCTTAAGAGTTGCGTCACCATAAAGTTCTGATGTTTTATTTTTTATTTTATCCCAATCTAACATATCAATATCCTTTTATAAATATTTTTGTTGAACAGTTTGAATAGTTTGCTCTAGTTTTGCATCTTTGGTTGGTTCACCAATAGCTGAAAATTTCCACTCGCCATTTCTTCTATATAATTTTCCTAAAACCATAGACACTGAACCAGCAAATTGAGCATCACTAGCGATATTATATGTAGCAACAACATCATTTACACTTGATGGTGTACCCTCATAAAGTCTAATAGAAGCAAATGGAATAGTTGCAAAATCTTGACCTTGAAAAGAGTTTAAAATAAATACAAGTTGATCCACATTTGCAGGGATTTGAGATAAGTTAATCTGAACAACTTCGTTATCTAAACCATCATCTCCATCAACATCACCAGTAGTATCATCACCTGAGTGTCTTACTCCTGAAGCTTCTAACTTACCAAAATAGATAACATCAGCTGTATTTTTATTTGCATCAAACATACCAACAGAAAGATCTAAATCTACTGCTTGTTTTGAAGTACCACCGAAAAAACCTTTTTTATCGATAGCACCCCAGTTAGCACCAACACAAAAAGATGTTAAGTCACTACCATTTGATTTTTTAAGGCTTATTTTTTGCCCTTTTGATAAATTAACAGCCATTATATATTTACACCATACATTCTACAAAAACCAGCTAAACCATCATTGAAACCATCACCAGTTGCTTTGAAGTTCCAACCGCCACTTTTTCTATAAAGCTCACCGAAGTTAATAGCAGTTTCAGAAGAGTAATCTTCATCTAACTCATATTTTGCAATCTCAGCATCACCATCTACATTTACAATTCTGATAAGAGAGTTGTTTACTTGACCAAAATTTTGGTTGTTAGTTTCTGCATCATTAATAGTTACTGTAAATACAATTTTATCAACCTCAGGAGCTACCTTCTCTAAATCGATAAGAACAACCTCATCATCACCATCACCAGCACCATCAGTGTTATCACCTTGATGTACTACACCACCACAAGGAGATGTTGCATTATTATAAAAAACAAAGTGATTATCACTAACAACTTGACCACTTGCATCAAGTAAAAATACTGAAGCATCTAAATCAAAAGCACTTCCTGTATCTGTTGCATTTGCATCCCAACCTAAACCAACTTTAATATTTTTTAAACCTGGAGCCTCTTTACTTAGTGAAACACGTCCACCTTTTGCTAAACTAATTGCCATTGTCAATCCTTTATTTTTTTATATGAATATAATTCATTATGCACTATTGTATAAAAAATAAAATAATGGATAAATACAAATCAGTAATCATCTTTATTAAAGAGCATAGTTTTAAATTCAAATGTTATCATTACAGTTGTATCATTTTCATCTGTTTTTTCAGGATCTGCAAAAAACTCTCCATTTATAACTGCTCCCGTATAGATTGGATTTCCCCAGTCATCATGAACACTCTCCATAAGCATAACAGTTGCACCTTTATTTGGAGGATAAACTATATCATGTCCATACTCATTTGGAATAGGAGAAGTAGGATTTCCCTCTGCATCTCTATTCCACGAATCAGGTCTTGCATGATTAAAGTTTAATGATGGCATATATCCATACTCTATCATCATATGAGGCATATAGTGCATAATATAAAACTTAATTAATATCTTCTCCTTTGTCAAATCTGGTACACCATTGACTAATGTATATGCAGGTATCTGAATAAGGTAATCACTTTGTTCATTATCTGGATATACTTTTAAAAAATCAGGAGTTGATATATCCCCTCTATCTCGTGGCTGGACTGTTGCTACTTCATATGGTACACCATCAATAATCAAATTTCCACCACCTAACTGCTGAAAAGTAGTAGGAATAGTAGACTGTTCTCCACCACCACATCCACTTAAGAATGATATTAAAATAGATATCTTTATCATAAATAAAAACTTATTCATCTTATTCGCTCTCCTATTGAGTTGGTTGTGTTAAGATAGTTGTAGAAAAATCAAGGCTCAACTTATATGTTTCATTTTGATCTTCATTTGTGTATATCTCTGCACCTATCATCTTTCCCTCCATCTTAAACCCGTTGTTTTGATCTTCAATATATGTGATTTGAACTGTTCCAGATCTGTTTGGAGGAGTTACAAGTTTATAAAAACCATTGACCTCGTTATCTGGCATCATAAATGAAAATATCAAAGAGCCTTCATTAAGATATATTCTCTCTTCACGAATAGCATAAGCACCCATCTCTATCTTATACTGTCCACTATATGGAGATGGCATTCTTGGTGTTTGCATTCTTCTAAGTGTCGATGTTGGTGGAACAACTTGTGTTGATCTCTCTGATGAGATAGCAGTAATCAATGGATAGATAAGACAATCAACAGTTACATTTATCGTTCCTAATTGTGTATAAGCGATAGGTGCTGTATTTACTGCGGCTCCATCATTACCCTCTTCATCATCATCGTCATTTCCATCATCTGGCATAGCAGGGTCACTTGTAGCACCTCCACTTCCAGCTTCTCCATCACCACTATCATCACCTCCACCATCGCCATCATCCTCTCCAACCAATACAGGAACACACTCCTCTTCTGAACTCTCTTCAGTAACCTCTCCAACTGGCTGATAATTGTATGTTGGGGTATCACTATCACTACAAGCAACAAAGAGTAAAACAGTAAAAAAAATCGCTAAAAGTTTCGTTATGCTCTTCATTCTAATCCTTTTTTAGAAGTTTCTCTATATCACTCTCAATAGATTGAGGTTTCGTTACAGGAAAATATCTATCTATAACATTACCCTCCCTATCTATAAGAAACTTAGTAAAGTTCCACTGTATAAAGGCTGTCCAAAAGAAACCACCCTTCTCCTCTTTTAAAAATTTATAGAGAGGAGAGGCATTCTTTCCATTGACATCTATCTTTGCAAACATATCAAAATGAACATCATAATTTTCATGACAAAAGAACTTTATCTGCTCATTAGTGTTTGGTTCTTGATTTAAAAATTGATTTGATGGAAAAGCAAGAACCATAAATCGATCATCTTTATATTTTTGATACAATTTTTCTAAACCCTCATATTGAGGAGTAAAGCCACATTCACTTGCAACATTTACTATCAGCAACACTTTATCTCTATATTTTTCAAGTGATATCTCTTTACCATCGATAGTTGTAACATTAAAATCATAAATATTCATCCCTACATCCTTTATTACACTCTTATTCATATTTTTCATACTCTAATTGTAGTATAATTTTCTTATGGAAAAAACAAATATATTTAAAGATATTCCTAAAGATTTAATAGAAAGAATAGTTTTAGAGGGGGAAGCTATTTTCTTCATTTAGGTATACTTCAAACTATGAAAATATATATATTACTCCTACTTTTAACCCTTACTCTTTTAAATGCCTCCGAGTCTCAAAAAACCATTGTCGATGTAAGCTGTTTTGAGAAAGAAAAATTTTATCTCAAAATTAGCCATACTGAACTCTATCTCTCAGATGATGCTGTTATAGACAATCTAGGGGGTTATGTCGATGTACCAGAAGATAGATACTATCTAAAAACTAACGAAACCATCTATACTCTTGATGGTCTCGTTGAGTTTTCAACAAAGAAAAATCTCAATCAGTTTAGTACAATTATAGATAAAAAAGAGCTCGATAATATTAAAAAAAGTGAAAATATCACTTTTATACAAAAAATAGTTCTTGAATCTGAAAATAAAATATCTACTCAAAAGACAAAAACAGCAACAAATATTTTAAATGTTTATTTTGATCTCAATGCTATCGAAGAGGAGTATCAAAAATGTAAACTAGAGATAGTTCAAAAAGAGGAAAACTCCTATATAGAGATTTTACTATCTATTATCTCTATTTTTATAGTTGGTCTCTTCTTTCTAAAAAGAAAGACTACTAAATGAGTGGTTCATTCAAAGCTACAGCTCTCCTTTTTTTAATTTTTATATTTTCCTCCTTAGCTATTGCTCAAGATAAAGTTTCCCTCCAACTTCAATGGAAACATCAATTTGAATTTGCAGGTTACTATATAGCAAAAGAGAAAGGCTTCTATAAGGATGCTGGTTTTGATGTAGATATAATAGAGTTTGAACTTGGTACTGATGAGGCATTTAGAAAAGCTTCTTTGAAGGGTTGGAGATATGCTTTTGAACATATTGAGGAAACATCTAACCTTATACTTCAAAAGTATAATACTCAAAACAAAACCAAAGAAGCACTTATTTATGAAGCTAATGCTCTTAAAAAACTAGCATATCATTCAACAACTGTTTTAGGTCAGATTGATAAAGATAAAATCCAAACTATATATGGTTTTTACAATTTACTGGGATATACAGAGGGTAAAATTGATTTAGATGAGTTGATTTATACTCCACCAATAGAGGATGTTAATTTAAGCTATGAAGAGAAAGAGTGGATAAAGAACAATAGTGTAAAGATTGGTCTTGAACAGTGGGCACCAGTAATATTTTCAAATACAGGAGAAGATATAGATGGGATTTGTGGTGACTTTACAAAAACTATTATAGAGAAAACTGGCTTAAAAGTTGAAATTGTAGTTGATGATTGGAACAAAATTCTAAGTGATTTTAAAACCGGTAAGATAGATTTGATTCCCGACACATATTATAACAAACAAAGAACTTCATTTGGGTTTTTTAGTGATAGTTACTTTAAAATCAAAGATGCTATCTATACTAAAAGTGATAATAATTTTATACACTCTCTTAAAGATTTAGAGGGATATCGTTTAGTTATACCAAAAGGCTATGCAACCATAGATAAAATAAGAGAGAAGTTTCCAAAAATAGATATTATCTATTCAAAAAATTTAGAAGACTCTATAAATATAGTTTTAAATAATGAAGCAGATGCACTTTATGATGGACAGATAGTTGTTGAAACTAAAATAAAAGAGGAGCTTATCACAAACCTAAAAATGATACCTAGCAAATCATTTAAGTCACCATCCTTACACTATTTTACCTCGATAAACAAACCAATATTACACTCAATAATTCAAAAAGCTTTAGCAACTATTAGCTATCAAGAGAGAGTAGATATCATCTCTAAATGGACAGACTCCAACTTAAAAATAAAACTCAATGAAGAGGAACAAAAATTTATTGATAAAAATATTGCAGTTAATTATCTCTATAACCCCGATTTAAAACCTTTAGAGTGGATGAGTGATATAGGAGAGCATAAAGGAATACTATCTGATGTTGTAAAATTAATCGAACAAAAAAGTGGATTAAAGTTAGAGGTTGTAAAATCAGATCCTTTGAATAATGCAGTTACATTTAGTTCTTTTGGTATGACAGAACAAAAGCTTCAAACATCAAACTTTACAGAAAAAGCTTTACTCACTCTACCCTATGTTTTTATAACTCATATAGATAATGAGTATGTAAAGGGATTTGATGAGATAAAAACTAAAAATATTGAAGTGATCAAAAATTATACTATTGATCATATTTTGAAAAAAGATAAACCAAACTTAAAATACACAACTGTATCAACACTTGATAAAGCATTTAATAGAGTTCAAGACAAAGATACAGATATACTTATTGTTAATGCACTAAGTGCAAAATATTATATAGATGTTTTAGGCTATAAAGATTTAAAAATCATCTATGTAACAGAGCTATATCTTGATTTAAAAATTGCTATTGCCAATGATATTCCAAAAGAGGTTTTAACTATTATCGATAAATCTGTCAATCTCATCACCGAGAAAGAGATGAGTGATATTTCACATAAATGGACGCACCTTAGAATAAAAAAAGAGATAGAACTATTAGCCTCTACTGACCCTATGACAAAACTTTATAATAGAAGATATTTTTCTGAGACCTCTGAAAATATCTTGGAGTTAGCAAAACGAAACAGTTCAAACTTATCTGTGATGATGATAGATATCGATTTTTTCAAAAATATAAATGATACCTATGGACATAAGTTTGGAGATATTGTTATTATAAAACTTGCTGAAATTTTAAGAGATTCTACGAGGGAGAGTGATATAGTTTGTAGATGGGGTGGAGAGGAGTTTATTGTCCTTTTACCTGAAACTGATATAGATGGTGTTTATACTCTTGCAACTAAACTAAATATAGATACGAGAAATACAACTTTAACATATCAAAATCAACCATTCAAATTTACAATTAGTATCGGTATATCCCAAGTAGATACTCAAAAAGATAAAGATATTGAGGTATCAATCAATAGAGCTGATATTGCATTATATGAGGCAAAAGAGAGTGGTAGAGATAGAGTTTGTATTCAAGGATACCAATGAAAAAAGATATAAATTTCAAAGCAAATACCCCATACAAACCAGCTGGAGATCAGCCAACTGCTATCAGAGAGTTAAGTGATTCTATACTCAAAGGTAATCGTTACCAGACCCTAGAAGGGGTAACAGGGAGTGGTAAAACTTACACTATGGCGAAGGTTATAGAAAATGTAAAGATGCCTACTATTATTATGACACATAATAAAACTCTAGCAGCACAACTCTATTCAGAGTTCAGGGGTTTCTTTCCTAATGCTCACGTTGAATATTTTGTGAGTTATTATGATTATTATCAGCCTGAAGCTTATATACCTCGTCAAGACCTCTTCATAGAAAAAGATAGTGCTATCAATGATGAACTAGAACGTATGCGTCTCTCCTCTACGGCAAACCTTCTCTCTTATGATGATGTTATCGTTATAGCTTCAGTTTCTGCAAACTACGGTTTAGGTGACCCAGAGGAGTATCTCAATATGGTTCAAGCTCTTGAGGTTGGAGATGAGATAAATCAGAAAAAACTTCTTTTACGCTTAGTGGAGATGGGCTACTCCCGAAATGATAGCTATTTTGATAGTGGTCATATTCGTGTCAATGGAGAGAGCTTAGATATCTATCCACCCTATTTTGAACAAGAAGCTATTAGAGTTGAGTTTTTTGGTGATGAGATAGAAGCTATTTATAGATTTGAAGTGATAGATAATAAACGACTAGAGGAGCATAAAAAAATTACTATTTATGCCACTTCACAATTTAGTGTATCTCAAGAAAAGATGGCAGTTGCTATGAAACGAATAGAGGATGAACTCGATAAAAGACTTGCTTTTTTTACCAAAGAGGGAAAACTTTTAGAACATCAACGTCTCAAACAGCGTGTAGAGTTTGATTTAGAGATGTTAGAAACTACGGGAATGTGTAAAGGTGTGGAAAACTACTCCCGTTTACTAACAAATAAAAAAGCTGGTGATGCTCCTTTTACTCTACTTGATTATTTTGCACAACGTAATAAAGATTATTTGGTAATAGTCGATGAATCTCATGTTTCACTTCCTCAGTATAGAGGAATGTATGCAGGAGATAGAGCAAGAAAAGAGGTTCTCGTAGAGTATGGTTTTCGTCTTCCATCAGCTCTTGATAACCGCCCACTAAAAGCAGATGAGTATATAAACAAAGCACCTCACTATCTTTTTGTTTCAGCCACTCCAGCAGAGTATGAGTTAGAGATGTCAAGTGTGATAGCAAAACAGATTATCCGTCCAACAGGTCTGCTTGACCCTATAATAGAGGTAAAAACCTCTGATAATCAAGTAGAAGATATTCACGATGAGATAAAAAAAGTAACGATTAAAAATGAGAGAGTCTTAATCACAGTTCTTACAAAAAAGATGGCTGAAGCTCTTACAAAATATTTAGCCGACTTAGGTATAAAAGTTCAATATATGCACTCAGATATTGACACAATAGAGCGTAACCAAATCATACGAGCTTTACGTCTAGGGGAGTTTGATGTTCTTATAGGAATAAATCTTTTAAGAGAGGGTCTTGATCTACCCGAAGTAAGTTTAGTTGCTATCTTAGATGCTGATAAAGAGGGGTTTTTACGAAGTGAAACAGCACTTATACAGACCATAGGTCGTGGTGCAAGAAATAGTAATGGTCGTGTTATATTATATGCAAACAAGATAACAAAGTCTATGAAAAAGGCGATAGATACAACAAGTGAACGTAGAGAGATTCAAGATGCTCACAATAAAAAAAATGGAATAACTCCAACAACCACGATACGAAAACTAGATGAAAATCTTAAACTCGAAGAGCATGGAGATATTTACCAAAAACATAAAAAAATGGATAAAATGCCAGCATCAGAAAAAAAAGCGATAACAAAAGAGTTGATGCTTAAGATGAAACAAGCTGCTAAAGAGTTAAACTTTGAAGAAGCAGCACGTCTTCGTGATGAGATTATGAAGATAAAAAAACTTTAGGATATTTATGGAAGATACATTTAGTAATTTAGCTACTTATGGTTACATAGGTCTATTTTTATATTCACTTGGTGGTGGATTTGTAGCACTTGTAGGTGCTGGTGTTTTATCATTTATGGGTAAAATGGATTTGAGTTTAGTTATATTGATAGCATTTATCGCTAATGCTCTTGGAGATGTGATGCTTTTTTATATGGCACGATACCAAAAAAGTATGATGATGGAGGGATTACGCAAACATAGACGTAAACTTGCACTTTCACATGTTATGATGAAAAAATATGGTTCGTGGATTATTCTTTTTCAAAAATTTGTTTATGGCATAAAAACTCTCATACCAATAGCGATAGGCTTAACAAAATATGATTTTAAAAAATTTGCAGTTTTAAATATTTTAAGTGCAGCTGTTTGGGCTTTAGTATTTGGACTAGGAAGTTATTACTCTGGAAGTGCTTTAGTAAGTTTTGCTGAACTTATAGGAGATAAACCTTGGATAGCACCTATTATACTCGTAGTCTTTGGTAGTAGTTTATGGTTATATATGGAAAAAGCAACGAAGAAAAAGAGTAGATAAACCCCCGAAAAAATATTCGGGGTTAAGTTAGACGTTTAATTAACTTCCAACAATAGGACCAAATGGTGCATAATCTATACGCTCGCCATCTTGGTATTTTGCATAGTTTTTCACAAACATCTCTGCAAGTTCATCTCTAGTTTTATCAAATAGATCTTTATCTTCCCATGCATTACGAGGATTTAAAATATCTGGATTGATATCTCCTAAAGTTTTTGGAACATTTAATCTAAATGTTTTAGTAACATCAAACTCACTTTTGTTAATAGAACCATCTAAGATAGCATTGATACAAGCACGAGTATTTTTGATGCTCATACGTTTTCCTACTCCATAAGCACCACCTGTCCAACCTGTGTTAACAAGATAAACATTTACATTATGCTCATCAATTTTTTCACCAAGAAGTTTTGCATAAACTGTTGGGTGTAGTGGTAAAAACGCTTCCCCAAAACAAGCACTAAAAGTTGCAACTGGTTCAGTAATCCCACGCTCAGTTCCAGCAACTTTTGCAGTATAACCACTTAAAAAATAGTACATCGCTTGCTCTTTTGTAAGCTTAGAGACTGGAGGTAAAACACCAAAAGCATCAGCAGTTAAAAAGATAATATTTTGTGGATGACCAGCACTTAAACCTAGTTCATGATTTTCAATATGTTCAATTGGATAAGAAACACGAGTGTTTTCAGTTTTTGAACCATCCTCGTAATCTACCTCACCCTCACCATACATAACAACATTTTCTAAAAGAGCATTTTTTCTAATAGCGTTGTAAATCTCTGGTTCACTTTTACCATCAAGATTAATCACTTTAGCGTAACATCCACCCTCAAAGTTAAACACACCATGTTCATCCCAACCATGCTCATCATCACCGATTAAAGCACGATGTGGATCAGTTGAAAGAGTTGTTTTTCCTGTTCCACTCAGACCAAAGAAAAGTGCAGTATCGCCATTGTTTCCAACATTCGCAGAACAGTGCATAGGAAGTTTACCCTCTAAAGGTAACCAGTAGTTCATCATTGAAAAAATTCCTTTTTTCATCTCACCACCATACCAAGTACCACCGATAATAGCTATATTGTTTTCAACATCAAAAAGTACAAACACTTCTGAGTTTAATCCATGCTCTTTCCATTTATCATTAACAGCTTTACAAGCATTTAATACAATAAAATCTGAGTTGAACTCTTCTAGCTCAACTTCAGTTGGACGAATAAACATATTTTTAACAAAATGTGACTGCCATGCAATTTCAGATACAAATCTTACCGATCTTTTTGAAGCTACACTTGCACCACAAAAAACATCTGTTACATAAAGGTCTGTATTTGAAAGTTGCTCTTGAGCAACAACTAAAAGCTCATCAAAAATATCGGAAGAAACTTTTTTATTAACATCGCCCCATGCAATATATTTATTTGATGGGTCACGATCTACAAAATATTTATCTTTAGGAGAACGACCTGTAAAAATACCAGTATCAACAGCTGTTGCACCTTTATTAGTTTGCTGAACTTCACTATTATCAAGCTCATGTTTAATCAATTCATCATAACTTAGATTATGATAAACATTACCAATATTCTTTAATCCTAACTCTTCTAACTCAACTAATTTCATAATCTACCCTGTGGTTACATTTTTATTACTAATATTATACACTTTATACACCTAAATTTAAGCTAAATCTTTAAAAAAGCAAAGCGATATTGTAAGCGATAAATGCTAAAAAATAGGCAACAACAGAAGTAAACCCTAAAAGATAAAAGAAATATTTAATATGCCCAGCTTCACGAGTAAATACAATAGATGCAGCTAAACATGGAAGATAAATCATAATCACTACTATAAAAGCAACTGCTGATGCAAAAGATATATTTTTACTAATAGCTGTTGCAAGGGAGCTATTTTCCTCATCTACATCTTCACCAAGAGAGTATAAAACACCTAAAGTGGAAACAACAACCTCTTTAGCAGCCAACCCTGTTTGCAGTGCTACACTCATCTTCCAATCAAACCCTAATGGTTCAAAAATTGGCTCTGAGAATTTACCAATAGTGCCTAAGTAACTCTGCTCTAAATTAGCCTCTGCAAACTGATTTTCTAAAACAGTTTTTTCCTCTTGAGTTTGAGCCTGCTCTATCTTTGTAGTAAACTGCTCCTCTAAAATAAGATTTTTAGGATAGTTACTTAAAAACCAAACAAGCATAGAAGCAGCAGCGATAAATGTACCCGCTTTTTTAAGATACATAACTGTTTTTGTTAAAACTGTATGCCAAATAAGTTTAGGAGATGGTAATCTATACTTTGGCATCTCCATAACAAATGGTTCATCTGCACCTTTAAAAGCTGTTAGTTTTAATATTTTAGCTGCCACTAAACCAAGAAGAGCACCCCCTAGATATATCATAAAGAGAATATTTCCAGCCATCTCAGGAGCAAAGAATGCACCTACAAATAGTACATATACAGGAAGTTTTGCACCACAACTCATAAACCCTATAATAAAAAGAGTAAGGAGTCTATCTCTATCATTTTTCAATATTCTAGCACTCATATAAGCGGGAATAGAACAACCAAAGCCTGTTACTAAAGGGATAAAAGATTGTCCATGCATTCCAAATTTATGAAAGAAACCATCAAGTAAAAAGGCAACTCTTGACATATATCCTGTACTCTCAAGAAGTGCTATACCTATAAATAAGATGATAATATTGGGTACAAAGAGAACAACAGCACCAACACCTGCAATAATTCCATCCACTATAAGTGAACGAATATCCTCATTTACAATAGTAGCACCGATAGTATCACCCAACCATCCAAAGAAGCCATCTATATAATCCATAGGGATTGCACCTATCTCAAAAGTCAATTGAAAGAGTGACCACATAAAAAATAAAAATATAGGAATTCCTGCAATAGGATGAATAAATACACTATCTATCTTCTCAGTTAAAGTTTTTTTCTCTTCAACCTTTTGTACCTTAAGTACCTCAGCAACAATACCTCTATTGAAAGATGCATACTCCTCTGCAAAAGATTCTTTAATATCATCACTATCATGATGAAGTTCCACATGTTTGGAAGCTTCAATAAGAATAGGTTGTAACTCTGTCCAGATAGGATCGTCATGAATTTTAGTATATGTTTTTTTATTGTTTTTAAGAAGGTTTATCGCTATGTTTCTATAACTATTAACAGCATGGTATTTATGTTTTGTAAGATAATCAACTATCGTTGCTATCTCCTCTTCAACCGCTTCACTAAAGATAAGTTTTGGCTCCTGTTTATCCAGTTTTGCTTTATTTACTAACTCCTCAAGAAGCTCCTCCATACCAAACTTAGTTTGAGCGGATACTTTTACACAGGGGATACCCAACAGTTCTGTCATATACTCAGAATCTATCTCGATACCCTCTTTTTGGGCTTCATCACTCATATTAAGTGCGATAACCATCTTTTTACTCATACTCATAAGTTCAGCAGTAAGTTGAAGGTTTTTCTCTAAGTTTGTAGAGTCTATTACATTGATAATAAGATCATAACTTTCCGCACAAAGATAATCGTGAGTTACTCTCTCCTCAATAGTATAGTCAGTAAAAGCATACGTTCCTGGTAAATCAACAACAGTAAAGTGAAAATCTTTATAATCAAAAAGAACTTCCGATTTTTCAACAGTTACACCTGTAAAGTTTCCAACATGAAGATGAGCATCAGAGATAGAGTTAATAAGCATACTCTTACCAACATTAGGTTGTCCAACAAGAGCAATTTTAATATGATTTGCTATAACAGGACAAGATTTAGAGTTTATTTCACCCATTTCTATTTCATTCATTACAATAACTCTATATCTATTAAATCAGCTTCTTCAGCTCGTAAAGCAATTCTCATTTTGCCAACTTTAATCTCTACAGTGCTCTTAGCGGGAGCATGTTCTAAAATTTCAATAGTAGCCCCTTTCATAACCCCAAAGGAGATCAATCGTTGCTTCAAATCTGTTTTAGCATTAAGTTTTATAACCTTAGCTCTCTCACCTCTATTGCATTGTGATAATTTTTTCATTATATACTCATTTATAGTTTATTTTTATAATGATAATTAATATCAACTTAATTATTGATTAAATTTCACTTCACCTCAATAATAGCCTCCGCTACATTAATAATATCCCCCGAAACTATCTTCGCTCTTTTTCTTGTTTCTACTTCACCATTTCTTTGCACATAACCATCAGCTATAATTAACTTTGCTTGCGCACCACTATCTACTAAATCTAAAACTTTTATAAGTTTAAATAACTCTATATAATCATCTTTTAATTCAAATTGCATTTTCTATTCCTTTAATTTGCTGTTATCACAATTGACTCATTTTACCCATCATATCCAAAAATTTACTTCCTACTATAACTTAGCAACTAAACGAACTATATTTTCTTCTAATTCATCTAATTTTTCATTACAAATCATATAAATTGTTTCAGAATCAATATCTATATAATGATGCGTAAGAATTTCTCTTGTTTTAATAATATTACTCCAATATCTTTTATCGGCAACCTCTAACAAAAACTCTCTTTCTCTTTTATCTATATTTTTCAAAGCCTCCCCTATCGACTGTAACCTCATAGAAATAGCATCTAAACGCATTAAGCCATCATTATCTGCCATAAAAGCATCACTATTTTCTATATCTAAAAATCTTTCTTTTATAAGTGCTATACTCTCTAAAATAAATTGCAACAACTCATTAATATTTGCTTTATCCATAAATAACCTCTCTTTGTATATTGGAAATGATAACTTTATTATTATTTTTATGTTTATGGATTAAATCTATCTTTTTATGATACAACTCTTCTAAAAAATTCCATAAACCTACAATATTATCAAAGGTTTTATGTTCAAACTCTACATAAATATCTATATCACTTTTCTCTGTTTGTCTATCTTTTGCATAACTTCCAAACAAACCTATCTTATCCACTTCAAACTCATCTTGTATATATTTTTTATTTTTAGATAATCTTTGTAAAACTTCATTTTTTGTCATTAACTTCTCCTCGTATTCTGTCTTATTGAAACGATGAATCGATAGATTAGGTAAGCAATAAGTTCGCGGTTCCGATTAACACTCAGCAAACTTTTATCCTTTGTTTCTCTCAATCACCCTAAACCCCTGGTGCTTTCCACATACTCTCTGTGACACCTTTATCGACTAACTCTAATTGAGCATTATAAGCTTCTATCCATTTTACTTTTATAGCATCATACAGTTTTTTATTTTCCATATTTGGTTCATAAGTTTTATCCCACACGACCAACTCTTTAGATGCCTCTGTAAGATTTTTGTAGATACCACACCCAACACAAACTGCCATAGCTGTTCCTAGTGCTGTTGCTTCGGTTACTTTTGGTATTTTTACTCTACATCCTGTAACATCTGCTAATATTTGTGACCACAAAGCACCTTTAGATGCTCCTCCTGCAAAAACTATCTCTTCAACTTTCACACCTGTAAACTCTGAAATTTTATCAAGATTTATAGAAGAAACGATACAAGCATTCTCCTCCAAACTTCGAAACATTGAAGCTTTATTACACTCATTTGGATTAAGGGAAAGATTTAAAAAGCTAGGAGCGCAGTGATACCATTTTCCATATTTCATAGAGTCTGAAAATGTTGGCATGATTCCATAAGAACCTACAGGAATAGCCGAAGCTTTCTCCTCTAAAACCTCATAAACATCAATCCCTCTCTCTTTTGCTTCTCTCTTTTCATCTTCACAAAAAGCATCTCTAAACCAACGCATCACTAAACCACTAAAAAAAGTGATTCCCTCTGCTTGTGACATGCGGTTTATAACATGGGGATTTACTCTTATTTGCATACTCTCTGGTGGCTCTATCATACTAGGAATATTGACAACTTGTTGCCAAAATGAACCGCCAAGAATAGCACACTGTTCATCTTCAACAACACCCAAACCTAAAGAACCAAGACCAACATCACCACCACCCATGACCACTTGAGTATCTTGCGTTAAACCTGTTTCATTTGATGCCTCTAAGGTAACATTTCCTATAACTGTTCCAACCTCTAAACAGGGTGGGAAGATATTATCTTTTATCCCAACTCTAGTAGCCATCTCACTCGCCCAGTTACGTTTAGCAAGTGAGAATATTCCCGTTGTTCCACCATTACTAGGGTCAGTCGCGATGATTCCACTCAGTTTTGCTAATATCCAATCCCCTATCATAGAGACTTTTGCTACTTTTTCATAAATCTTAGGACGATTTTTTTTCACCCAAAGTAGACGTGGTAGAGCACCAAGAGCAAAAGTTTGTCCAGATTCAAGATAGAACTCCTCCTCAATCCCCTCAAAATTCTCTTTAAGGTATTTAACCTCTTTATCGGCGCGCGCGTCTACGTTTGCAACTGCCCATAACTCTTTACCAAATTTATCATAAAGAACTATCCCCTCACGCATACTTGTAGCACTTACACCTAAAATATCTTCTGCTTTTATCTTTGCATCTTTTAGAGAGTTTTTTATACAGGCGACAACTAAACCCCAATTTTTCTCAAAATCAAAATTCATAGAGTTAGGTACACCCTCCTCTTCTAAATGCGACCACTCTGTTTGAGATAGCCCAACTTGATTCCCTTCTGTATCGAAAACTACTGAACGTATACTTCCTGTTCCTGCATCTATTGCTAGTAGGTGTTTCATTGTTTCCCTTTTTGTGTTTAGTAACTTATACTTGTTTAGCAAAAAAATTAATTATTTCTTGTACTTTCATAGAAGCATTTAATTTTTGTAAATTTAAATAATCAGAATGTTCAATAGTAACAACATTTGAAACTCCTGAATTCTGAATCTGTCCAGTAACTCCGATAATTGATTTGTAAGTATTTATTTTTTGTTTTTTATCTCTTTTTTCAATAACTTGACTCTTACATTCAATTTTTAATCTCTTTAATCTTGCATCCTCTTTTAACATTAAGAACTCCTCAGCCTTATCAAAAATCACTTCATTCTCTTTTTTCATTAAATCAAATAAAATATCTTCTAAAGCCCCTTTATCATTCTCATTCAAAAATATGTATGCACCTATTGAGTATCCATCTTGTTTTTTGATTTCATTATGTTTTAAAGTATCAGAAATATTCATTTTTTCAAGATACTTATTTATAATATTTAATTTTTCATCTTTATCTTCATCAGCATCATAAAAAAATAAAAATTTGTATTCAAGGAGAGTATCACTATTATTTTCACTTACAAATGCTTCACCATGATTATCTTTATCCTCAACATTAATTTTAATATTCTTAAAAAAATGCTTTAAAATAATCAATCTCTTATTATTTTCATCTTCTGTAGCATCTTTATCACCGCCCAATGAATATAATAAAATCAATTCTTCATCTTTATGCATAATTTTATATGGAACAAAATCATTTTTTAAACTATCTACTTTTAATAAATTATATTCAGCCATTTTATTTTTAGATATTACAAAATCACCAACAACTTTTGGCAATTTATCTAAAGTTCCTTTAAAACTTTCAAAACATTTAGTCTTTAAAATTCTATACAAAAATGCAGTATCGTGTGGACCTTCACAAAAAGATATAGTTATTTTAGATATATTATCCATTCTTTTCACCTCTAATATCTAAATCCATACTTTCAACTAAACTTTGTAATCTATCTCCATCTATATATTTATATGAATATTTACTATCTTTATTTTCCAATAAATATGCTATCAACTCACTATTATCTTTATGCCCATTTTTAACAAAAGCATCTATACATTCTTTTGAGTGTGAAGTTATAAATACTTGAACATTAAATCTTTCAGATAGCTCTTGTATAAATTGTGTAAAATCAATTAACAATGATTTATGTATAGCAGTTTCTAATTCATCGATAAGTAACACACCATTTTTTGAAGATGCGAAAGCTAAAGATATTTCAAAAACCCTTTGAAGTCCTTCCCCAAAAGTTGTTATATCTCTAGCTTCTTCAATTGCTTCTTATGTTACAACAA
>JAYEGK010000041.1:0-5204 GCA_034716265.1 Campylobacterota bacterium | reverse complement strand
ATAATATATTAATTATAACTTATATAAATAATTTAAATAAAATAATAATTTTTTTCTTTTATGATATAGATATAATTTATATAAATACAATACCTAAAGGAAAAAAATGAAAATAGCTGTACCAGTAGATAGTGATAAGAAAACAATTATAAAAAGAACAGGTCAAGCGATCTATTTTGCGATATATGAAAATGAGACAGTAGTTGATTTTATTAAAAATAGTCATGGTAATCATGGAGAAAAAAATCATCACAATCATAAAAATATGGATAATAAAGAACATACTGCTAGTCATAAAAAAGATATTATGGGTTTAAATGGATGTGATGTTATCCTTGTACAAGCAGTTGGTGAACATATGAAAGAGGCTTTGAATGAGATAGAGATAAAAATAGAAAAAATTAGAAAAAAAGATGGTGACACTGCAGATGAAGCTGTCAAAAACTTCCTAAACAACAATATTTAAAAAATATTCCGTGTAAAACACGGAATATAAAACTATGGATTTATAAATAAATCTTTTAAATCTTCTTTCGCATTACCTGTATAATGTAAATCAAAAGTATCTACTAAAAATTTTGTAACATCATCATTTAAAAACTCTGGAGCTTTTGGACCTAAATAGATATTTTTAATCCCTAAACTAAATAGTGCTAATAAAATAATAACAGCTTTCTGCTCCATCCAACTAAGAACGATAGAGATAGGAAGATCATTGATAGGAACATTTAAAGCAACACTTACAGCTTTTGCAATCTCTACTGCACCATTAGAATCATTACATTGACCTAAATCTAAATATCTTGGAATATCTGTTCCCTCAATATTTCCAAAATCTATATCATTAAATCTAAATTTACCGCAAGAGGAGGTGATAATTACACAATCTTTTGGAAGATTTTCAGCCATCTCTCTATAATATTCACCCTGTTTACCAGGAGCATCACAACCAGCAATTACAAAGAATTGTTTAATTTTACCAGCACCAACTGCACCTAAAATCTCAGGGGCTAATGTCATTATAGTTTTATAGTGATGACCTGTTGTAAGAGTTAAATCATCTTCCATTACTGTATCTTCACAAGCTAATGTTTTCTCAATAAGTTCAGAAAAATCATTATTTTGTATAGGTGTTCCACCCTCAATACCTACTATTTTATAGGTAAACACTCTGTCTATATAATCAGCATCTTTTTTAGGAGGAACGATACAGTTTGTATTTACAACAAAAGTACCTTTAAAACGTTTCATAAGTTTTACTTGATCAAACCAAGCTTTACCAACATTACCTTTAAGGTGTTTATATTTTTTAAACTCTGGATAACCGTGTGCAGGAAGCATCTCTGAGTGAGTATATACATTGATACC
Organism: Campylobacterota bacterium; assembly: GCA_034716265.1. Classification (GTDB taxonomy): domain Bacteria; phylum Campylobacterota; class Campylobacteria; order Campylobacterales; family Sulfurimonadaceae; genus Sulfurimonas. The sequence goes on along the minus strand of JAYEGK010000041.1, from coordinate 3,836 downwards.
TTTTCCTTCAGTAGCTTTTAAAAGTTCACCAAACATCTCTAAGTTATGTCCACTCACTAAAATAGCTTTACCCTCAACCATATTTTGAGGAATAACAACAGGAGTAGGAATACCAAACTTACCTGTATGTGCATTTGAGAGTTTATCCATAACCTCAATACCAGCAGAACCAACTTTCATAAGTTGTTTGATATGGTCATCAAAATTGAAATTTACATTTGTAAGTGTAAAATAAAGAGTTTCACTCATAACATCATCAATATTTTTAGTTTGCTCAGGTGCTAATTCATTTAAGTGTTCTCTATAAGCAGATAAACCTTTTAGGCCGTAAACCATAGTATCTTGTAAAGAAGCTAATGTTTCATCTTTTCCACATGTTCCAACTATTTGACCTGCACTACCACAACCATTTGGCATACTCATTTCACATTGATTACATAACATACTCATATCTATTCTCCAATAATTTTTTAATTATCGGATTTTATAGTGAACTGTTGAAAAAAGCATTAACCTATGTTAAGAAAACTCTTTTTTCAACAGTTCTTTATTAATAACAAAATTATCTGATGTAATTATATTTTTATCTCTCATCTTTTTTAATATTCTTGAGAAGCTCACAGCTGTAATATTTAATCTATCTGCTATTTTATGATGTTTAGTTTCTTGAAATGTAGACTCCTGCTCATAAATAAATTTTGCAACTCTTTGTGTAGCATTCATCGTTAAGTTTTCAGAAATGATTTTTTCTAAAAATAGTACCTTATTGCTAATAGATTTTAAAAAAATAGGGATAATTGTTTCATTATATAAAAGTTTTTGCTCAAATTTTTTATAATTGATAACAAAAATGATGGAACTATTTATAGATTTTGCAGATGCGGGGAACTTGATATCATTATAATTTGATATTTCAGCTATAAAAGAAAAAGGTATAAACCGTTTTAAAACGGTTATTTTTGCATTTTTATCAGTTTTATAAACCTCAACAGAACCATCAACAACCATATGCAAATTTAAACTAGGTTCACCTTCAAAAAAGATGATTTCATTGTTTTTAAACTCTTTTAATGTGGAGATAGTTTGTAGATAGAGTATCTCGTCACTATTTAACTTACTAAATAGTGGGATAGACCTTATTTTATCTTCTGTTAAATGGATAATATCACACCTAAACTATTTTTGAGCTAAAGATGCCCAATACCTGTTAAACTTATTATTGTAATAAATTACAGCATCTTTTTTAGACATTCTTAAAGGTATTGTTATATTTGGCTTATTAGTAATCCATACACCATCTTTTAATTTCATATCACTTTTAACAAGATAATAATACTCACCATAGGTCATTTAACATCCTCAATAAAGATTATTCTTAGTATACCAAAATAGCTAGGAATATTTATCTATAAATAGATTGAATTTAAAAAAAAATCGTAGATTTGAATGGGGAGTTTGTATCTTTTTTTTTAATTTATCAATTGCATTTTGATTTTTTGAAAGTGGCTCCGGATACTGGATTCGAACCAGTGACCAAGTGATTAACAGTCACCTACTCTACCGCTGAGCTAATCCGGAATATATGAAAGAAGATAAAGAGATGGTGTCAGAGGGGGGACTTGAACCCCCGACCCCCGGCTTATGAGACCAGTGCTCTAACCAGCTGAGCTACCCTGACTTCCGTTTATCTTGCCGGAATTATAGACAACCTCTACTTAAAAAAAGCTTAATTCATCTTTCCTGCTAATTTTTTATAAACAGATGAGTTTTCTAATAGTTCATTATGTGTCCCAAAATTGATTATGGAGCCCTCTTTCATCACTAAGATTTTATCTGCATCTTTAATTGTACTCAATCGATGTGCAATAGTTATTGTAATTTTATCTTGAGTATATCTATTTAAAGCAGATTGAATTCTTTTTTCACTCTCATTATCAAGTGCAGATGTTGCTTCATCAAACAACAATAGAGATGAATGTTTATAGATAGCTCTAGCTATCGCTATACGTTGACGTTGTCCACCAGAGAGGTTTACACCAAACTCTTCCATTTTTGTATAGATTCCATCCTTTAACAAAGAAACAAATTCCATTGCATCTGCCAGTTTCAATGCTTTATATACCTCATTTTCATCTATCTTTTGACCATAAGCGATATTAGAAGCTAGTGTGTCTTGAAAAATATATATTCGTTGTGTTACTAAAGAGATATGATGTTTCAATGACTCTTGTGTAAAATCTTTAATATCTGTACCATTTATATTAACAACACCACCTTCAGAATCATAGAAACGTAAAAGCATATTTATAAAAGTAGATTTTCCCCCTCCACTATCTCCAACTAATGCTATATTTTCTCCTGCCTTAATAGTAATATTGATATTATTTAAAACGTAGAAGCTTTCATACTTCAAGTTTACATTTTTAAACTCAATTAATTTGATATCCTCATCTAATCTCTTTTGACCATCTACTATTTTACTTTCTATATCTAAAATTTCAAAAACTCTTTCACTTGCAGCAAGAGCATCTTGAATTTTTGAATAGATAGAACCTATACGTCTGATTGGCTGAAAAACAAGTCCAACAGCTGTTAGAAATGCTGTAAACTCTCCAACGGTCATATTATTATCATAAACCTCTCTACCACCAATAAAAATAACAGCTGCAAGACCTGAAGCCCCTATAATTTCCATCATAGGAGAGACTACTTCTCCAACATATACAGATTTCATATTGATTTTAAAAAATTGCCAGTTTTGAACACTAAAGCGTTCAAGTTCAAATTTTTCAGTTGCATTAGCTTTAATTATCTCGCTATTATTAAAAACTTCTGTAAGTCTTGTTACAACATCCGCATTTTTTTCTTGTGAACGACGAGAATATTTTTTCAGTTTTTTTGCTATTAAGATTAAAGGATATATTATAAGAGGTACTAAAACAAGAGAGTAAAATGCCAACATTGGATTAAGATAGATTATATATCCAACCAGAGCTAAAACTGTCAATCCTTCACGGAAAAGTTCAGGTAACATATTTGATACAAAATATTGAATTCTATTTATATCATTAGTAACACGTGATATTAGTTCTCCACTACGATTTTTATAGAGAAATCCCATATCTAAATTAATTATCTTCTCTAATAATATCTCTCTAAATCTTGTAACTATATGCTGACCAATATATTTCATATAAACAGATTGAATATAACGTCCGATAGCCTTAATAACATATATAGCTATTAACCCCAACGGAATAAGATAAAGCATCTCCTCTTTACGTTCAATAAAAAGATCATCCATCAATGGCTTCATAATATGAGCTGTAGCAGTTGTTGCACTTACTGTTAATAATATCCCTATAATTACAAAAAAGTATTGTAATTTATACTCTTTGATATAGGGTAGATAACGTTTAAAAATCTCTTTCAATTTAATTCTCATCCTTGTTTTAAAGTAGATTATACTGGTTTAATTATTTAAATTGTGTAAATCTGATATAATCAGAAAAATTCAAGGTTGTCTCAGTGGAAGAAAAAATCATCCTAACTTATGGAACATTTGATATGTTTCATATAGGTCATTTAAAACTACTTCAAAGATTAAAACAGTTAGGTACTAGACTTATTGTTGGTGTTTCATCAGATGAGTTTAATGAACTAAAAGGTAAAAAAACGATTATACCCTATGAACAAAGAGCTGAAATTGTAGAAGCTATAAAATATGTGGATATGGTTATTCCTGAAGATGATTGGGATCAGAAGATAGATGATATAAAAAAGTATAGTGTTGATATATTTGCAATGGGTCATGACTGGGAAGGAAAATTTGATTT
>JAYEGK010000040.1:0-5260 GCA_034716265.1 Campylobacterota bacterium | reverse complement strand
TAGGTATGAAAACAGTAGCTGAATATGTTCACTCAAGTATCGTTATGGATAAAGTTAAAGAGCTTGAGATAGATTATTCACAAGGTTTTTATATAGATGAACCCTCTTTAGATACTCTTTAGAGACGAGGTTTTTTAACCTCGTTTTCTTAAGATATAAAACCCTTTACTCTCTTCTAATAACTCAAACTCTTTCCTATCGATAGGGCTAAAAACAACTAAAATAGCATTTTTAGTGACTCTATCTTTTATATTATCGATAAAGAGTTCAAGGTTTTCTACATTCGCTACAACAAAATTATATCCACCAAAATTTTCTTTGAGATTATTTGGGTCAGCTTGTTTGAATGCCACTTGATCTTTTACTCTCTCATAACCAAAATCGTTCAAAGAGATAGTTTTATCTAAACAGTTTAAAATCGTATACTCTTTAAAATCAACACCCACTCTTATATATCGAGCAGAGATATCCACACCATCAACCTCACTGAAATATCTTGCCAACTCAAAACTACTACGTCCCGTTTTACAACCAAAATCCAATGCTTTTGTTGTTGGGGTAGTAACATATTTTATAGCTTTTGCTATATAACTATAATCAACCTCACTGAAATAGCTCTCTATACAGTTTTTAGTAACATCCTCTTCATAGCTATTTTGCTCTTTTTTTGTGCTATTATCTGTTGAAATAACATATCTAAACCCAGCATTTTGATAAAAATGTTTTCTAAAAGCATAACGTGAATTTTTCATTATAAGATTACCACTACTTGCCCATGATGAACCAAGGATTAAAGAGTGTTTATTATCAAAAGTAGGTACTGAAAAATCATCATAAGCTTTATGCACTTCAAAACCATCAAAACCAAATATAGATGTTCTACTCCACTGCCACACATTTCCCACAACATCATAGATACCATTAAAGTTATATCTATTTACAGGTGAAGAGCTAAAGCTTACAAAGTTTTGATTTGCATCGGAGTCACTAAGTTCTAAAATATCTTCTAAACCACTCCTCTCATAAATAGCACGATATTGTGATTCACTAGGAAGAGAGTATCTCACACCCTCTTTTTGAGTTTTATATCTACAAAAGGCTTCCGCTTCCAAAGCATTTACATCTACAGGAAAATTTTGTGGCATATCTATTACACTACTCAAAGCTCTATATCTATACTCGCCATCGAACTCAACCCAAAAAGTTGGATGTTTCGCACCTGAAGTTTTTAAAAAATTTAATCCCTCCTCATCCCAATACTCACTCGTTTCATACCCACCATCTCTAACAAACTTCATATATTCAGCATTACTTACTAAATACTTTGCTGTTTGAAAACTCTCTATCTCCTCTGTATAACTACCATATTCATTATCCCATCCATAAAGATTGTGAGTTCTCTCTTTTCCGAGATAAATAGTTGATTTAGCTATATCTATCATCTCATTTTGAGGAGCATCTAACGATTGGGGATGGAGATTGAAGTCATCAACCTCTTTTATAAACTCTAGTGGCATCTGACGATGAAGTACTAAAGATGTCTCTATATGGATTCTTTCATGCTCTATTCCCATCAAAATAACCCACATATCACTCTCCCCAGTAATAGGAAGAGTCAATGGAAGTTCCATAATAAGAGTATCCACTATTTTTTTTACTTTATCTCTATATGCTCTAACCTCAGAAACCTCAGCCCAATTATAGTTTGCACTATCAACATCATCCCAACTCATCTCATCTACACCAATAGCAAACATAGATTCAAGATTTGGATCTACTCGTCTCTCTATTATTTTCATATTAATAAGTTTATTGATAAAAAAAGTTGCAGTATGACCAAAATAAAATATCATAGGATGGCGAGTAGGTTCAGATTTTCTATAAAAGACACTATCATCTTTTAAAAGTTCAAAAATCTTTTCATAGAGAGAGTATGTATTGTGAAAATACTCTCTTATCTCTTGGCGTTTTTTTTCGATGGAGTTTCCATCTAGGGTTGGTGGGTATAGGCTCTGTTTGTTCACAATGAATTTCCCCTAAATTAGATTATTTTTTTCGCCAACTGCTCTGGTAAAAGTCCTAAAGACTCCTCTACAAGTTTTGTATTTCCATGAGTGATGAAACTATCCTCATACTCAAAACTTGTAACTACAACATCTATTATTTTCTCTTTTGCTAAAAACTCTAAAATAGCAGAACCTACTCCCCCCATCTTTGAACTATCTGAAAAAACAAACCATTTTTTATGTTGCTCCGCCATATTATGAAGCATCTCTTCATCTAATGGTTTTACAAAACGTAAATCTAATATCGACACATCTTTATCTATCAGTTTTGAAGTTTCATAAGCACGACCTACTCCATTTCCATATCCAATAAATAAAATTTCACTTTTATTTGATAATAGAAGTTGTGATTTTGCAAGTTCAAATGGTTGAGACTCTATCAGATTAGTTTGAATAAAAGAGCCTCTTGGATAGCGTAAAGAACAGGGATGTTGATATTTTGATGCAAAAGCCATCGCTTGATGAAAACTTTTTTCATCTCGTGGAGCAAAAAGTGTCATATTTGGGATAGCTCTTAAAAAACTTATATCAAATACACCCTGATGTGTTTCTCCATCCTCTCCAACTATTCCTGCACGGTCTAGTGCAAAAACAACAGGAAGATCCATCAAACAGGTATCATGAATAACTTGATCAAATCCACGCTGTAAAAATGTTGAGTAAATTGTACAAAAAGGCTTAAACCCCTCTTTGGCTAAAGCACTCATTGAGGTCACTGCATGCTGTTCGGCTATCGCTACATCCCAAAATCTATCTGGATAGAGTTCCATAAGTTCTGTTAAACCTGTTCCACTTGGCATCGCGGCTGTCGCACCTACAATCTTTTCACTGTTTTTTGCTAGATGCATTAAAGAGTCTGCATATATCTGTGTTGCACTTTTATTGATATTTTTCTTAGCAGAGTTACCATTAGATAGATTAAAAGGAGCAACACCGTGCCACTTCTCCTCTTTACCTTCAGCTATATTATAACCTTTGCCTTTAAGAGTTTGACAATGAATAATAACAGGCTTCTCAAGTTTCTTAGCTTTTTCAAAAATTTCTATAAGAGATTCTAAGTTGTGTCCATCAACAGGACCAATATAATTAATACCCATCTCTTCAAACATAATACCAGGAGTGATAAGCTTTAAACTCTCCTCCATTCGTTTAGCAATATAGTGCGCACCATCACCAAAATTATCTACAAATTTTTCTGTTTGCATCTTAAATTTTTGATAAAATGATCCCGCCATAGCTGAACTAAGCATTCTGCTCAATGCCCCTATCGGTTTAGCGATACTCATCTCATTATCATTTAAAATAATAATCATCGGATATTTTCTATCGCCTAGTTCATTAAGAGCTTCATAAACCATACCAGCAGTCATAGAACCATCACCTATCATAACAACAGGAATACGACTCTTTTGTTCACCCTTTAAAGCTATCGCCTTAGCAGCACCTACACCTAAAGAGATAGAGGTAGAACTATGTCCAGCTACAAAATAGTCATCGTCACTTTCACTTGGCTTTGTATAACCACATAAACCATTAAATTGTCGAAGAGTATCAAACTCCTCCCATCTACCAGTTAAAAGCTTATGCGCATAGGATTGATGGGAAACATCAAAAATGAAAGGATCTTTTTTAGAGTCAAAAACTTTATGCATAGCTACTATAAGCTCTGTTGCACCCAATGTCGAACTTAAATGACCACCATTTTTACTTACTACACGTAAAATCTCATTACGTATATCTTCACAAACTATCTCTAACTCTTTAATATTTTTTGATTTTATATTCATAAACTATTCACTTAAAGCTGCTCGCCTTACTTTTTCAAATCTTTTAGAGATTTGTGCATCTATATTTCCTGCATCACTAATAGCGATAACACCACCAGCAGTAACAGCACTATCTGAAATCACTTCAATATGATTTAAAACTCCAATACGTTCAGAGATAGCTCCATGATTTAAGGGATTTACTCTTAAAGTAATTTTAGAAGCAGTTTGTAACTCCCGCATCAGATCTTGAGAAAGAACATTTGCAATTCGATTGGAGTTTTCAGAAACCTCTGAACTCACAACCTCTTTAGCAATATCTAAAGCTGCAAGCATCAGATCCCCTTTAATATTATCTAGTGCCTGATTAAACTCTTGAGAACTTTTTTCTAATGTAGCTATTGAAACTGAAAACTGTTCAACGGCACTGTTTATATTTGAGGTACCCTCTACAAGAGCTTGCTGTTTTCCAGCAGCTACTCCCTCTTGAAATGATAACTCTTTAGCTTTTTGAAGATTTACCTCATACTCACTCTCTTTATCCTCAAGTCTCATCTGTAACTTTATGAAATTAGAGGACATATCCTCTGTTTTTTTCATTAACGATTCAATTAAAGAGTCCTTGGAGCTTTGAGAAAGTGCACTAGAATCGATCTCTCTTGTTCTATTTTCAGGTTCAACTTTTAGTGGTTCTTGTATCTCTAAATCTGGCTCAGAAACGGAACCTAAAGATTTAAAACTATATCTATTGATATTATGATCATCTTGATTTGTATTTGAAATTACCATTGCCATATTATTAACCTATCATCTCATCAGTTGAACCCATTTGGATTGTTCCTGCCTCTGCAAGAGAGTTTACAACCTCAACAATTTTTCTCTGAGCAACCTCAACATCTTTCATTTTTACTGCACCAAGGAACTGCATATCCTCTTCAAAGGCTTCTCTAGCTCTTGTACTCATAGCTGCAAAGAATTTATCTTTTAGTTCAACAGGAGCTGATTTAAGAGCCAGCATAAGTTCCCCTTTATCTGCTGTTTTTAAGATCTCTGTTATCGCTTGTTTATCTAAATCTACCATATCTTCAAAAGTAAACATCATCTCTTTAATCATTATCGCTAACTCTTCATCACCCTGCTCGATTGTAGCAAGTGTTGCTTTAGAGGATTTAGCACCAAGACGATTAAAGATATCTGCCACAGCTCTAGTTCCACCAACTTCGACTTTATAGGAAGCAAGAGACTCTAGTTTAGATTCTAACACGGCTGAAACACGCTTAATGACAGATGGAGAGATATCCCCAAGTTTAGCCATTCTCATACTGACTTCACTTCTTAATTCATCAGGAAAAAATTGAAGTGTATCTGCAGCTTCGGTTGCGTCCATATGTGCTAAAATAAGAGCGATAGTTTGGGGATGTTCATGGG
>JAYEGK010000039.1:0-5279 GCA_034716265.1 Campylobacterota bacterium | reverse complement strand
ATGTTGTAAAAATCATGATATTAAAATAGTGCTAACAAATCGTTAATAAAATCGCTATTTCCGTTACTCATGAATCAATTTATTGATGCTGAGTGACGGAAATTTTATAGTAATAACATATAAAATTGATCTTAAATAAAGAGCACTCTATTCGCTCTTTATCTGTAGCTGTTTTTTTAGTATATTTTGCAATCAATAGAAGTTTTTTTTGATGTTAGATATACTTTGGACTTTATATAAATATTTGAAGTTCCCATAAAAAAGCTAAGAATATTTAATTTTAAATTTAGTATAATCAAATAATAATTTTTTTTAACAAAGGAAGGATGATCATATGTTTATAAAATTAATAGCATATATTCTAGTATTATTTTTATCTTTTACATTTTTTGGATGTAGTGATAGTAGTGGTGGAGATGAAAGTGATACAACTACTGGTGTAAGTTTGGCTATGGTTAAAAGTATTGCTAATGGTGAAGATGATGAAGATACCGATATAGTTATTAATGATAAGTGTGGTGGTGTAGGTGGAATAGCAATATATTCAGGAATAGATACAAATCAAAACAATGAATTAGATAAAGATGAAAGAGTTGGAGATGCACAGGTTCTTTGTAATGGTAATAATGGACTAACTGGTTCCAATGGAAGCGATGGAAATTCAACAGTAGCAAGTTTTAATGTTGAAGAGATAGCTGTAAACAGTAGTGAATGTCCTTTAGGTGGGATAAAATTAATAACACCCTTATCTACTTTAAATCTATGTAATGAAGTTTCATCAAGTATAAAAGACAATAATGATTCTGTTAGTGAAGTTATAAAATCATTAGACTATACAAAAACTTCTACAATAAATGGAAAAATAGAGCTAGAAACTATTTCACAAGCTCCTGCAAAAGCCTCTTCACGAATAAAAAAAGCAAGTTCAAATATGCAAGGTGGACTATGGCTTACGGCATCTAGTTTGAAATCTGCAATAGCTGAAGATAAAAAAAGTAGAAGTGAATCAACAGAAAGTAAGATACCTCAAACAGTTACAAAGCCTATAGAAGTAGCAGTTAAAGCGGACAACAGTTATACTATTCCTAATGTTGCATCTGGAGAGTATTCTTTAGTTTATATAGATGATGCGACAGATGAAGGTGTAAAGATAGATGATATCTATGTAGCACCAAATACAACTGTTACAAAAGATATTGTTGAAGTGAAACCTAATGGTAGTGTTACTTTAACGGTTGCATCATTACAGTTAGGTTCAAATATTGAAAATGCAACAATTAGAGTGAACGAGTTAGATATAACAACTACATCAAGTGCAGATGGTACAGCTACATTTAAAAATCTTCCAGAGGGAGCATACTCCATTACAATTAGTAAGGATGGTTATGTATCTAAATATTTATCATTTATTGTCACTTCAGCACAAGAGACAAATTTACAAACTTTAGAGTTAAATAATCTCAAAGGTGCGCTTGTTGGAAAAGTAAAAGTGAATGGAATAGATGATTTATCAAATATTATCGTTTATGCTAAAGGCTTAGATGGTTCTCTTTTTACAACATTCACAGACTTTAATGGTAATTATAGTTTTAATGCTCTTAGTGTTGGGAAAGGATATAGTGTTTTAGCTTATGCTCATGATTTTGAGAGTTCTAAAGTGGATTCGATAGATATAACAGCAGATAAAACAACAACAGCAGATGATATAAATATAAATAGAGCTTTAACAACAGTAGGTTCTATAACAGGTTTTGCAAGGTTTTCAGATAGAGAAGATATGAATCATGCAGGTATTATAGTATCTATTGAGGGAACTGATTATGAAGCTATTACCGCTAGAGATGGTTCTTTTATTTTAAATAATATTCCTAGTGGAAGATACACTCTTAACATACTTGACTCAAACTATCAAACAACTACACTAAAAGCTACTAAAGTGATAGCTGGAGATACAACCACTCTTTTAGATATAGAACTTTTAAAAGTAACAGGGGTAGTGAGTGGTAAAGTGAGTTTAGGAAACTCTACTGATAACACAGGTATAAAAGTCTCCCTTATAGGAACAGACCTCTATACATATACAGACTCAACTGGTTCATGGAGTATGATACTTCCTGTTGGGAACTATAGTGGTTTGTTATATTCTAAAGAGTTGTATGAACTTAAAGATGATAGAAATACAGTCACAATTACTCAATCAGGGGAGTATATAGCTTTTTCTCAAGAGATTGAACAGATAGCTTCACATGTTATAGGTAAAGTTATGGTAACAGAAGAGAATGATGCAAGTGCATCTATTATCACTATAAGTGGAACAGATGGAGTTTCCTCAACTCTAAATCCAAATAGTGATGGTGAATTTGAACTCTCTTCTCTTCCATTTGGCTCCTATATTTACACTATCTCTTATATAGGTTCTTTACATGAAACATTAGAGTCTTCATTTGAGGTAAGTAATGAAAATCCAATTTTTAATTTAGGAACATTAACTTTACGAAAAAGTTTTGTGAAGATAAATAACGATGCAACATACATAAACTCAAAAACAGTAACACTCAACATAGGAAATTCCGATGCACAAGAGATGCAGATATCTGAGGGTGGGACTACTTACGATAGAGAAACATTTGTAAGTGAAAAAAGTTTTACATTGAGTGATGGCGATGGGGAGAAGAGGGTTACAGTTGATTTTTTTGATAGTGTAGGCTCTCCTCTCTCTTCTATATCTGATACTATCATCTTAGATACAACATTAAATACATCAACTTTTAAACTTCAAAATGCTACAAAGATGAATGATGTTGTAAAAATCTCTTTAAATGTAGGTGAAACAGGTGCAGAGGTAGTTGTTGATTTACCCTCTCTTATAGATGGTCTTATCTTATTTGATAATGGTATCGCAGGAGATACAACAGCGAATGATGGTATTTATGAGAGAGATTATCTCATAAAAACACCGAATGAGTTAGATATAAAAGCAACAGCGACTATAACAGACAAAGCAGGAAACAGTATCACAGCAGAGAGTGACAATAACCTCATTTTATCAACACCACCAAGCATACTAAACCTACAAGTAAACTCAAATGTAGCTGATGCAACTATGAGTATAACATTTACAACAGATGAACCTACAACATCTATTGTATCTTATGGAGCAGACAGTTCTAATTTAGATACAGAGCTTACGATAAACTCTTCACTTGCCTCAAATCATACTATTACCCTTTTAGATTTATCTGTAAATGAGATAACTTATTTTGAGTTAGAGGTTAAAGATAGTGCATTAAATCTTTCTACTCTCAATGCTCACGGAAAACTAGCACCTCCACCACCTACAACTTTAAATGTAGAGGTAGGCGATAGTGAAGTAGGTATGGTTTGGAGTAAGGTTACTACTGATGGTGTTATTGGTTACAATGTTTATAGAAGTAGTGATGGAGAGGCTTATATAAAAGCAAATAGTTCACTTGTAAAAGAGAACTACTTTTTAGATGATATTGTATCAAATGATACAACATATAGTTATCAAGTAACAGCAGTTGATGATAATGCAAATGAGAGTGAAAAGAGTGTTACAGCAACAGCAAAACCTTTAGCATCATTAGCAGGACCAACAGAGATAGCAGGGGGTGTTATAGATAAAGATAGTATTTGGTTAAGTTCAAGAAGTCCTTACAACATCACAGCAGATATGAAAGTGAAAGAGGGAAGCACTCTTATTTGGTTAGCAGGAACTACTGTTAATCTCTCAGGAGATGAGAGAGAACTTCTTGTTGATGGAAATCTTTATGCTTATGGTAGTGATGATAATAATGTATTTTTGAATGCTATAAATTTTACTGAACAAATAGATGATGGAATGTATGATGAAAAAAAAGGAAACTCTATTAAAAGTGAAAAAGGTTTTATTAACTTTAATTATATAAAAATTACAAATTTAAGTTTAAATTCTAATAGTGATTCAAGAATGTATTTGAATAACTCAATTTTATTAAGAGATAAATGTTCATATTCAAACTATTCAGAATTAACTAAAATTAGTAATTCAAGATTAAGTTCTATGATTATAGACAACTGTGATAGTTCATTAGGAATAAATTCAGATAGTATTACTGATAGTGAATTTACAAATATCCATTTACGCACACAATTATTTATAAATAGTTCTATTACAAATGGAGAATTTAATATAAACAATGGTTCTGCAGAGTATTCTACTTTTGATGATTTGTATATAAGTGCAAGATCCAATACTTCTTTTAAATATAATACTATTAAAAAATCTCGTATCCATTTAGATATAATGGATTATGAAGATATCTCTTTTAATTATAATAATATATTAAATTTAGAAAGTTTTGGAGGAGACAGTTGTTGTGGAGAGGAAAATGATATGGCATACAATATCTCCCACAACTACTGGGGAACAACAGACCTAGAAGCCATTACAAAATTAACAAACTATTCCCCAACACAAGAAGGTGATTCATATAGTAGAACCCTCTACCCAATAATCTCATCAGCAGATATATTCAATGCCGATTTTGATAATGATGGAATACCAGACTATATAGATAGTGATAATGATAATGACAGATATAGTGACCTCCAAGAGGATAAAGAGTCCGACCCAAAATATGGCTCTATCTACAACCCACTCGATGCGTCCTCTCATCCAAATAGTGAAAAAGATAACGATTTTGATGGAATCATAGATAGTGAAGATGATGATGATGATAATGATGGTTTAACAGATACAGAGGAGGAGAACTATCAGACAAACTCTTTTCTCAAAGATAGCGATGGGGATGGGGTGAGTGACTTTTATGAGATAGAGTGGAACTATGACCCTCTTGATAAAGAGAGTTCTCCATTATCGATAGATAATATATTTCAAACAACATTAAATGGTGTAGCGTTGATGTGGCAAAATGATGGTGCAGAAGTTCAAAAACAGTGGCTAACAGATGAAAATTATGCATCAGAAGATTATTTTGATACTTCAGGGGATACTGCAACTACGTATTGTAGTGAGTTGGAGATAGATATATATGATGATTGGAGATTACCAACTAGAGAGGAGTTAGAAGATTTATATATAAAAAGAGAATTTTTAAGTTATAACTCTAACTATTATTGGTCTTCTACTACGCATGAGGAGTATAAGGACTATGCGTGGGGTGTCAATTTTAACTATGGCTATGTGGGCCGCAGCAATAAGGACAATAACCGTTATGTTAGGTGTGTTAGAGGTGGACAGTGATTTGATTTTTGAT
>JAYEGK010000038.1:0-5364 GCA_034716265.1 Campylobacterota bacterium | reverse complement strand
ACTCATATGTTCTTTAGCTTCAATACCCATCAAAGAGAGACCAGTTTTGATACTGAGCGCTACAACGATATATAGTTTTAGTAGTTTAGCTTCATCTTCACTACCAATAACTCTAACATCATAGTAATACCTATGAAGAGATGCAGCAAGTGCTTTTAGATAATCGGGAAGCTTTTGTACTTGACGAGAACTAAATGCATCTTCAACTATCTCTGGAAGTAAAAGAGCATCAAAAAGTAGGCTATCTGCAGCCTCATCAAGACCTTTTAAAGATGCCGACATAATCTCTTCACGAGAGAGTTCACTTTTACCTAAAATAGTATGAATTCTTGCATGAGCGTACTGAATGTAAAAGATAGGGTTTGAGCTATCTTGCTTTTTAAACTCAGCAAGGTCAAACTCTAACGCAGTATCACTCTTTTTAGAAGCAAATATAAAACGCAATGCATCAGAACCAATCTCTTCAACAATATCACTCATAAGTATCACGTTACCAGCGCGTTTACTCATCTTGTATGGCTCACCATCTTTTAAAAGACTTACCATTTGCGCAAGTAGCGTTTCAAGTTTGTTTGAATCATATCCTAAGAACTCTACGGCTGCATTTACTCTAGGAATATAACCATGGTGGTCAGCACCCCATATGTTGATGTAGTGGTCATATCCACGTTCAAACTTTTGGTTATGGTAAACGATGTCACCAGCTAGATAAGTTGGACGTTTATCTTCACGAACAACCACTCTATCTTTCTCATCACCTTTAGATTCTGACGCTATCCAAATTTTTTCATCTTTTTCATAAACGCCATCGCCCATCTTAGCCATAACTCTCTCCCACTCGCTATAGAGTGAAGATTCATTTACGAAAGTGTCAAAGTGAATATTAGTGTTGGCTAGAGTATCGACCACTATCTCCATAACGCCATCTTTGGCCCACATAGCAAGCTCTTTTTGGCGAGACTCATCAGTTAAAATCTCACGTCCAAACTTCTCAATAGCGCCAGTTGCAAGCGTTTGTAAATACTCACCTCTGTAGTAAGAATCTGGAAATTCGATATTCTCCTCTTTAAGAATATTTTCACGAGCATAAAGTTGAATAGAGAGCCCAAGTAGATCTATCTGATTACCAGCGTCATTTACATAGTACTCAGCAGTGATGTCATAACCCAAATGTTTTGCAAGTCTATAAAGCGTATCTCCATAAACAGCACCACGAGCATGACCGATATGAAGAGGACCAGTAGGATTTGCACTCACAAACTCTAAAAGGATTTTTTCACCTTTTTCTTGCGTTGCGAATTTAGATGGATTATCTAAAGCCCAAGTAGCGTACTCACTTAAAAAATCTTCACTTAAACGAAAGTTTAGGTAACCTTTTACAGACTCTACACTTGAAAAAACATCACTCTCACCAAAAGACGTAGCAAGTTCTTGCGCAATAATCATAGGGGATTTTCTTAACTCTTTAGCAAGTGAAAAAGCGATTGGAGTGGCAAAATGACCAAAAGAGCGGTCACGTGGTTTCTCTAGGACAACTTCTCTTCCTAGTTTTTCGCGAAGTATCGCGGATACACGTTGCTTCAAGATTAAGCTTGTGTAGTTGTAGTTTTTGGAGCTTCAGTAGTAGTATTGTTTGTTGCTACTTGCTCATTTGTTTCTACTTTTTTAGCTGGTTCTGTTGATGCAGTTGTTGGAGCATCTCCATCATTCATCTCCGATTTGAAGTTTTTGATACCTTTACCGATCCCTTTTGCTAAATCAGGTATTTTTTTTGCACCAAAAAGTAATACGATAATTCCAAAAATTATCAGTAGTTCTGTTCCACTAGGCATTCCCATAGTATAAGTCCTTTTTATATTAAATTAATTGTCGAGAGTATAGCTATTATTTGCTGTAACTACTCTAAATATCTTCCCACTTTTGTACAAAACTATTTATCTCATTTCTTGACACTTTCAATTTTGCACTATCTACAATTATCTTAAATTTTTCAGCAGCTGCATCTAAATCATCGTTAACTATAAGGTAATCATATTCGGAGATTCTCTGTATCTCTTTTTTTGCCATCTTTATACGATTATCTATCACCTCTTGAGAATCGGTATCTCTATTTTCTAATCTATTTTTCAAGATAGAGAGTGATGGTGTTGCTATAAAAACAGATGTGATGAGATCACCCATTCTATTTTGGACTATATCATTACCCTGAACATCTATATCAAAAAGTATAAGTTTACCTTTGTCTAAAGCCTCTCTAACAGGCTTTAACGATGTTCCATAGTAGTTTCCATGAACCGTTGCATACTCTAGAAAATTATCAGATTGAATATCTTTTTCAAACTCCTCTTTGGATACAAAATAGTAATCTACACCATCTTTTTCACCCTCTCTCATAGGACGAGTAGTTGTGGAAATTGAAAAATAGTATTCGCCAATATCTTTAGAAACTTTATTGATTAAAGAGCTTTTTCCAGCACCACTTGGACCAGATAAAACTAAAATCACACCACTTGATTTATACATTAATCACCACCTAATGTAATATTTATACTAATTTTTGCATTCTTTAATGATGCAGATATATCTTTATCTGAAAGAGCAGTAAGAAGATTTTTTAGAGCGGTAACATTACTATTATCTGAGTCATTAGTAGTAGTTTCTACTTGAGGCTCTTCAATTTTTTCTATCTCAGGTTGAACCTCTTCTTCTGGTAAATCTTCACCAATAGCTATTTTAATATCTGTACTTGTAAGAGTGTCTAATGTATCACTATTTTTTACTTCTGATATAGGTTCCTCTAATGTTGCAGGTTCATCATCTAAAGTAAGTTCTTCAATATCGTCTAAAGGTTCCTCTAATGTTGCAGGTTCATCATCTAAAGTAAGTTCTTCAGTGTCGTCTAAAGGTTCCTCTAATGTTGCAGGTTCATCATCTAAAGTAAGTTCTTCAATATCGTCTAAAGGTTCCTCTAATGTTGCAGGTTCATCATCTAAAGTAAGTTCTTCAATATCGTCTAAAGGTTCCTCAGACTCCTCTTGCTCAAGCTCTGGTAAAACCTCTTCTGTATCTTCTAATAGCTCTTGTATCTCTAGAATATCCTCCTCATTTAAAACCTCTTCCATATTAGATTCTGTATTTAAACTCTCTTCGAGTGCTATCTCCTCATCTTCGATACTTGGAAGCTCCTCTATTGAATCGACCTCTTCATCTAACGAGATGTTTTCTAAAGAAAGTTCATCATCTAAATCTGTTAATTCATCATCAGCAGATAAGCTCTCTAGAGAAAGTTCGTCATCAAGAGATGGTAGCTCATCATCCAAAGAGAGCTCTTCACCTAGAGTTGGTAGTTCATCATCTAAAGAGAGTTCATCTAGTGCTATCTCATTGTCAAGTTCAGAAATCTCCTCCTCTATCTCTGGTACAGCTTCACTAATCTCTCTTCCCATTACAGAGAAACGCTCTACTAGGTCTGTTGGTAAAAATGGTTTTTTAAGTGTTGAAGTAAAACCTGAAACCTCTTTAGAAGTTTTTGAATATATAAATAGTGATTTTTTATAGGTAATTTTCTCTTGCAATTTATTTAAAATTTCTGAATCATATACGGTGTCATCAAGAACTAATAGATCATAACTACTATTTTTGATATCATCTATAGAGTCTACAACATCAAGTTCATCTGAAGTTTTTTGTGCACTAAGTGTTACTAGTTTATTAACTACGGGATTGTCATTTAAAAGTAAGATTGTCACTGATATTCCTTTTAAGAGCTATTTTGTTTTTATTGTAGCGAAAAAAACATCTCTAAAGCATTAAATGCTTCTTGCATCTGAACTTTTAATATAAGCATTGTTGAGGTAAATGTAGCGATTAATACTGCAAATGCTACCATAATTTTAATAGGAAAACCGATTACTAAAAGGTTAAACTGAGGCATCGTTTTCATAAGCATTCCAAAAATAACATCTGCAAGCCAAGAGAGTGCTGTAATGGGAAATGCTATCATAAAACCTACTACAAACATATTTGAAGCTGCTTTTATTATGTAGGTAAAAAGATTTTCTTGCATAACAAAACCACCTAAAGGAATAGCACTTAGGGAGTGATCTATAAAGATTAGCAACCAGTGATGTAGATCCATCTCTAGAAGAACCATTAGACCCATCAAAGATAAAAACTGTGATATTATAGGCATCGATACACCTGATTGAGGGTCGATAGCACTTGCCATCGAAAAACCCATCATAAAAGATATCTGTCCCCCTGCAAATGTGATGACATGGTATGCTAAGAGTAAAACGATACCTATAGCTAATCCAAAAAGAAATTCACTTAAGATAGCTACTAAGAGAGAGGGTACAGTGAATTCGATGGTTATCTCTGGCATAGAGGGATAAAAAACTATAGTAAAGAAAAATGCCATCGAAGTTTTTATTTTTATAGGAATATTTTTATGGGAAAAGATAGGGGTAGCCAAAAAAAGAGCAGCGAAACGAAAAAATAGTAGGATAAAACCTATAACATAAGTTTCAGTAAAAAGAGTGGCTAATTCCACTATTTTACTCTTATAAGCTCTTTGTTTTCTAGTCTATAAACTTTGTTACACATATATGCTAACTCTTCATCATGTGTTACTAAAATCATACCAGCATTATGCTCTTGAATATAATCAAAAAGTAGGTTTATCACAGTGTGAGCAGTTTCTTTGTCTAGGTTTCCTGTTGGTTCATCAGCGAAAATAATACGAGGTTTTTTTGTCAAAACTCTAGCAATAGAGACACGTTGCTGTTGACCACCTGAGAGTTCTGTGACTTTTTGTTCTATAGATTCTAAAATACCTAGTTTTTTTAAAAGGGAGATTTCGATTGTTTGTTTGGATAATATAGAAGCTACCTCTAAGTTTTCATAAGCACTAAAACCTTTAAAGAGATAGTGGGATTGAAAAATAAGACCAAGAGAGTCTCTTTTGATTTGAGCTATTTTTTTATTTTTTATTGTTGAGATATCTTCATCAAAAAGAGAGATAGTTCCTTCATCTGCTTTCAAAAGGGTTGAAAAAATATGTAAAAGGGTTGATTTACCACTACCACTAGCACCGATAATTGCAATCGATTCCTGTTCATTTAACTCTATGGATAGATCGCTGAAAAGCTCATACTCAAAAGTATGAGATATATTTTTTGCTGTTAATAGATTCATAGATGAAATTATATCTAAAATAATCTCTTTGATACTCAATTCTCTTCTACTTTTCCTAAATTTAGGGCTTTAGCTTTAGTTCATCGGATTTACCTAAATATTTAAAATTATTAAGAGGATTTTAAGGTGGCGACTGTGCATCCCAAACTGAGTTGTTTGGGATGAGTG
>JAYEGK010000037.1:0-5367 GCA_034716265.1 Campylobacterota bacterium | reverse complement strand
CTTAGGGTTCCAATGAGATTCTTGATAAGATATAGAAGCTAACAATCGCCAAGGTATTCCATAATATTTTCCAGCATTTTCAAAAAACTTCTGATATTTTGGAAGTCTAGATTCTACTCTTTTATAAAAAACTTTTGTATTATAGTAATCAAAGAAAAGAACATTATTATAGTAATGATCTTTTAGTTCAGCCATAGCACCCGATTGATTAAAGTTGTTAAACCAAGAGTACATATCAGCTTTAAGCTCTTTTGAACCATCAGCCAAAACCCAAGCAAGTTGTTCTCTTTCACTAATAGTAAAGGCTAAAGATATTTCAGGAAAATATTTTAGATTCATAGCATATATATTAGAATCAACAATAGTGCAATCTATCTCATGAGAAGCTACCTTTGCTAAAAGTTCTTCTGATGAAAATTTTGAGGTTAATGTTGCATTTATATCAAAACTATCATCTCGTAAGCTTTGAACCGTTTCACTATAACTAGTATCTTCACCTATCACAATATTTACACCTGAAAGGTTTTCAATGTCACGTGGAAACTTTTTACTCTTTTCCATCCCTCGATAACAGACAACCTGCTCTTGAATCTCTGCATAAGATGGACCAAAATTAAAAGACTTTTCTCTCAAAGGAGTTTTCGCAAGACTTGCAGATGTTATATGTATCTCCAGTTTTTTTGACAACTCTATCGCTTCTTTGGTTGTTTGTGCAGTTGTTATATTTAACTCTACACCTAAACTATCTGCATAAGATTTTAATAAATCATATTCAAATCCCTGCTTTCCATCTGTTCCGATATAATATGTTGAAAGTGTATTTAACAATACAACATTTAATGTTTTATCATTTTTAATTTTATCTAATAGGGAGGGTTTTTTTGGTGCAGGGGTCTCAATAACTCTTACTATCTCAATAGGTATATCTTCACTTAATTTCAATGAAGGGGTATAGATTCCACGACTTATCCATCCAAACACAAAAATAGATAATGTAAATAGTACCAATAATGTAGGTTTAATATAGATATTCATCACTGTTAGTTTACATCTTTAATCTTATGCAAAAATAAATCTATTGACTCCATTGTCATATTCATGTGCTAAAACTTTTCCATGAGCTTTTAAAATTGAGTCAACTAAATAGA
This sequence comes from Campylobacterota bacterium, assembly GCA_034716265.1. GTDB lineage: Bacteria > Campylobacterota > Campylobacteria > Campylobacterales > Sulfurimonadaceae > Sulfurimonas. The sequence goes on along the minus strand of JAYEGK010000037.1, from coordinate 4,219 downwards.
GACCTAATCCAAAACTATTTTTAGATGGATTGTCTTTTGTAAATGGTTCGATATAGTATTGTAAAGGATTGGCTATACATTTTCCACTACTTTCAAAAGAGAGTTCATCATTTTTTATTAAAATTTTCACATGAGAATCTGGTGAGTATTTTATAGCGTTATCTATCATATTTTTAATAGCGGTTGTATACAATCTATAGTTAACTAAAATTTTAACATTAGCATGTACATTTACAGTTACAGAATCTCTCTCTACCATAGCCATATCTATAGCACCATCTATAATATCAACTAAACGATACTCTTTAAAATCTGTTCTATCATCTACACTTGTGACCTCTTCAATCAAAGCAAACTCAGTTACTAAAGACTCTAACCTTCCAAATATGGATATAAATCTATCTTTATGTTTTTGAGATTCTAACATCTGTGTAACAATAGTACCTTTTGCGATAGGAGTTTTTAACTCGTGCATAAGATTTCTAAGAAAAAGTGTACGAGACTCTAAAAGTGTATTGATTTTTACTCGAGTAAACTCTAGTTCATTAGCGATAGAACCTATCTCATCTTCAGAGGATGTTTTAAAAGATATATTCATATTTCCATCACCAAAAAGAGCTATTTTTCTTCGTAATCGAATAAGAGGTCTTAATTTTTGTAAAACAACAACAAAAGAGAGGATAATAATAGAGATAATAGTTATATATGTATATAGAACACTTCCATATTTATATGGTTTAAGCTCCTCATCTTGAATTAAGATAGCACTCAAGTCTGTTTTAAGAAAAAAGTAGATTTTTTTATCAAACTCCAACATAGTAATACTCATATCACTAATAACACTTTGAGTATAGATACCTTTATTATTTAATAACATAGAGGAGTTGATATTTTTAAAACCCTCTTTTTTTAATAACTTTGCATTATCTAAAATATTTTTGTGAATTTTACTATCTTTAATTTTCAATAGTTTATATATCGCTAGGTTTGCTTCTAACATAATATCGGAACTATTACTCAGATGATGCGCTCGATATATCTGAGTAATAACTGAATATTTCGTAAATATTTGATCTATATACTGAGTTTTATTGAGTTTGTAGAACTCCAAAAAAACAGCACTGACACTAATAAGTGTCACACTTAATGCAAAAAGAACTGTAATTAAAACTGCATGTTTTTTCATATTTTATAAACAGCTACTTTAATAGTTTATATCCAACACCTCTTACCGATTCGATAAGAGTTTTATCACCTAATTTATTACGAATACGACCAACCATCACATCTATACTTTTATTGGAGGAATCTTCATTAATTGCATTTACATTATGGATAAGATCTTCACGTGACACTACTAATCCCTGCTTTAAAATCATATAGGATAAAATACCAAACTCTGCATTTGTAAGGTCGATACTCCGCCCTTTATAAGAGATTAACATTGTCGATTTATCGCATCTAAAATCACTTTTAGATTCAGTTTTTGCTTCTGCTCTTGTTTCATAACGACGTAAAACTGAATATATTCTCGCTTCTAACTCCCTTGGATCATATGGTTTAGGAAGATAATCATCTGCACCTAACTCTAAAGCTTTAATCTTATCATTTACATCACTGCGTGCTGAAGAGATTATGATTGGAACATCTTGACGCTCACGAATAGATTCACAAACCTCAAGACCATCCATTCCTGGAAGTGTCAAATCTAAAATAACTAAATCAAATGGTTCTAGTTTCAATATACTTACTGCTTTAAACGGGTCATCTTCTGTCATAACCTCAAACTCAAACTGCTCTAAATACTCTGTGAGTATCTCAGCTAACTCCAAGTCATCTTCAATCATTAATATTTTTTTCATCTTTAAAGTGTAACTAAAATCTACTAATAATAAGATAATCTAAAATAAAGCTCATTTTACTTATAATATAAAGATATCTCCAAATAAAGGAAAGTTATGTTTGTTTCATCATATAACACATATGTTCATACAAACAACTCTAAAAAGAAAACTCAAGAGCTAGAAACTAACGAGATAAAATCAAGCCCCTTTAAACTCCCATCCATTAACGATATACAAACCAAAAATATCAAAAACATTCCACAAACACCTCTAAACTATATATCAAAAGGGAAAACTCAATACAATAAAACTATTTTAGAGTTACAACAAAAAACTAAAGATAGTTCAAAGAAAAATGAAGATAGAAAAACATTACAATCATCTAATATTTTTAATCATACAGCAACCATAAAACATGCCTCTGTTGCTTATAAAGATGCTTCACAAAAATTTCCTCTCCTAAAGAATCTGCATACTATTTTCAATCAAACACAACAAAATGATACAACTGCGATAAAAGAGAAAAATATTCGTTCACTGATGATACATACCTACACTCAAAATGAAAACTACTATCTTTCTTATCATTAAAAGTAACTTTTAAATCTAATTTGGCTAGAATTCCATAATTTTTCTTATTCTATTCTCATTACTTATTGATAGATAGCATTTGAAAATATTAAACAGATTACATCAAAAGTTAGTGCGACCCTTTTTTTAGAGGTAAATCGTCCGATGTTTTCAAAGAAAACTAACAAAACTCTTAGCTGAAACAGAGCTATTTAAGGATTACCTATGGTAACTATGAAAGACCTTTTAGAATGTGGTGTACACTTCGGACACCAAACTCGTCGTTGGAACCCGAAAATGAAAAAATATATTTTTGGTGTTCGTAAAAATATCTATATTATCGATTTACAAAAAACTTTACGTTATTTCCGTAACACTTATACAATCGTTATGGATGCTGCTGCTGAAGGTAAAACTGTTCTTTTTGTTGGTACTAAAAAACAAGCTCGTAACTCTGTAAGAGATGCTGCTATCGCTTGTGGTATGCCATATGTAGACAACAGATGGTTAGGTGGTATGCTTACTAACTTTCCAACTATTCAAAAATCTATTCGTAAACTTGATATCATCACTGAGATGCAAGAAAATGGTCAAATCGATCTTTTAACTAAAAAAGAAGCATTAATGCTTTCTCGTAAAAAAGTTAAACTTGAGCAATATTTCGGTGGTATCCGCAATATGAAAAAACTTCCAGATATGTTATTTGTTGTTGATGCAGTAAAAGAGCATATCGCTGTTTTAGAAGCTAGATGTCTTAATATCCCTATCGTTGCACCTCTTGATACTAACTGTGATCCAGATCTTATCACTTACCCAATTCCTGGTAATGATGATGCGATCCGTTCTATTCAACTATTTTGTCGTGAGATGACTGCTGCTATTAATGAAGGTAAAGCTCTTAGAGATGCACCTGCTGAAGAGGAAGTAACTGAAGAAGAGGTTGCAACTGAAACTACTGAAGCACCTGCTAAAACAGAGGAAGCTTAACAATGGTAAAAATTACTGCCGCAATGGTTAAAGAGCTTCGCTCTACAACTGATGCTCCAATGATGGATTGTAAAAAAGTTCTTGTTGAAGCTGAAGGTGATATGGCTAAAGCAACAGAACTTTTAAAAGAGCGTGGTATCGCTAAAGCAGCTAAAAAAGCTGATAGAGTTGCAGCTGAAGGTCTTGTTGGATTTAAATTAGCTGATGATTTCTCTAAAGCGACTGTAGTTGAGATTAACTCTGAGACTGATTTCGTTTCTAAAAATGAAGGTTTCCAGAACTTAGTTCTTAAAACTACTGAAGAAGTTCACAATGGTGCACATAAAGATGTTGATGGTGTAATGAGTAGTGAGTTTGGTTCTTACTTTACAGAAACTGTTGCTAAGATTGGTGAAAAGATTGAACTTCGTCGTTTTGGTTCACTTGAAGCTGAAGATGATACAGTTGCGATGAATGGTTATATCCACTCAAATGGTCGTATAGCTGTTGTTGTAAAAGCTAAATGTGACAGTGCTAAAACTGCTGAATCTATGAAAGATGTAATGAAGCAAGTTGCTATGCATGCATCTGCAATGAAGCCTCAAACACTTTCATATAAAGATTTTGATGCTGAGTATGTAGAAAACGAAACAAAAGGTAGAATTGAAGCTATCAAAAAAGAGAATGAAGAGTTATCTCGCCTGAAGAAACCTCTTAAGAATGTTCCTTTATATGTTTCTATGATGCAACTTACTGAGGATGTTTTAGCTAAAGCTGAAGAAAACATCAAAGCAGTTCTTAAAGAGCAAAATAAACCGGAAAAAATTTGGGATAAAATT
>JAYEGK010000036.1:0-5414 GCA_034716265.1 Campylobacterota bacterium | reverse complement strand
AGAGGATATAAATATTATAAAGATTAGAAGTTGAATATCTTTTTTTATAGTTTTATTTATCTCTTTAAAAAGATTATTCTCTTTTGTGAGTACGAAAAATTTCATATTTAGTTGTTGGTTATTATAATTACTTGTAACCATTAGGTAGTTTTCATCATTATGGGTAATAGTTGATATATCTTTTGTTGAGGATAGAAACTTATCCTCCTCTATATTTTTTGCATAACTACTTTTATATAAAAATTTCTCTGTATCTAAATTTAACAGAGCGATAGCATCAAAGTCTATTAATTTATCGCTAATCATCTCCTGAATAGAGTACATAGAGATTTTTGCAATAATAACTCCCATTATTTTATTATTCTGCATATCGATCACTTTTCTTGATATATCTATCATCATCTCATAGTTGTCTGGATTAAAATAGATGTTACTTATAAAAAAATCCTCTTTTAATGCTACTTTAAAACTCTCTTTATCAAGATAGGAGAGAGAGCTTTTTTTACTAAAAAGTCTTTTATTTGAGATAGAGATCAACTCTAAACCATCCATAGATATATATTTAAGTTCCGTAATGGTTGGAATATGTTTTAAATAAAACTCAAATTTATGTTGTATCTTTTTATCTAAACACTTTCGCTCACTATTAGCTATTGAAACTATTGTGAGTGTATTTTTAGCTTTTTGTAATATAAGATCAGTCGTATTTTTTAGGTTTTCTAAATCTTTTTGATTTTTTTCGATAGCTGAACTCTTTTTGAATGTTGTCAATCGATTATGAAGATTGTTAAAGAGCATCAGTATAAACAATATACTGACAAGGGATACACCGATACTTATTTTAATAGGTAGTTTCATTTATGTTATCTTTTAAATAGAATATTACTTAACCCATTGTACGCTATAATCGATAATATTTTAGTTAAACTATGTTAAGGGTTTATTATATGAAACAGGTAATTTTTATATTTATTATCATTGTTATAGGTATATTTTTTCTAGTGTTAGATAATGACTCTGGGGAGATGCAAACAAAGAAAAGAGTTGCATTTGTATCGTTATCCTATGTTGATGATAATACTTTTAATGGGTTTAAAGCTCAAATGAAAAAGTATGGATGGGATGAGAATGAAAATATAGAGTATATTGTTTTGGGTGCAGCTGTTAAAGCTGAAAACTTATATGATATAGTGAATTCTGTTATCAAAAAAAATCCAGACCTTATCTTAGTAGCTAGTACACCAGCAACACAAGAGGTAAAGAGACAGACTACAAATAAAGATATACCTATCGTATTTTGTCCAGTAAATGATCCCGTAGGGGCAAATATCGTAGTAAACCCACATATGCCAGAGGGTGATATAACGGGAATTCGATTGCCTATTGGAGATATTAAAAGGTTTGAATGGTTACATACTATTGTTCCCTCTGTGAAAACTGTATTGGTTCCATATACTCCAGATGATGATGCTTCAATAGTATCACGAAAAAATATTAAAAAAATTGCGAAATTAGTAGATATAAAAATTATCGAAAAACCATTAGATGAAGATATGAGTTTAGAGCAGTTTATCTCTACAATACCAGAGATAGAAGCTGTTTTTCTACCAAGAGATTCACGAATAGAGGTAAGGATAGAGGATTTTGTAAAGTTTGCACTTGAAAGAAAATTGCCCCTATCCGTACCTAGCTATCAGCAGGTAGAGAGAGGGGGGTTGTTTACTTTTGGTTTTATCCATACTGAACTTGGAGCTGACGCAGCAAAAATGGTTGATAAAATTTTACAAGGTGTTAAACCAGCTGACCTACCTATAAAATTTGGTACGGCATATCTTGTACTTAATGAAAAAACAGCTCAAACAATAGGGGTGAGGTTTCCAAAAAGTGCAATAAGAAATGCGAAAATGATTATAAAATAAAGTTTTTACTTTATAAGTAGTTCCGATTCTATCAATAAGCTACCATCATAGTTATCTATATAGATAGGAGCTGTTTTATACTTTTTTTGAATTGGAGTAGTCTCATAGTTTATATCATCTTGCATAATATAGATAGTTTTTAGAGTGATAACTTGTTTATAATATTCAAAGAGTAGTTTAATCTCTAAGCTATCGATATTTTGCTTAAATAGTTGGGCCTCCTCGATAGGAACAGAGATAGTAACCTTTTCACTAAACTCTCCCTTTGTAGATTTTAGTGTAGCGATAAAATATTCATTATCTGCATCATATTTTAGGTTTTTATCTATATAAAGTTTTTCATAGATTGTATTGTAAGCCATAATAACAGTTCTGTATCGAATATTTTTAATATTTTCTTTTTTTTGAGATATTTCGCTGTTATGAATAGCTATTAACTCCTTTACATGGTTATTATAGGTATCGACTTCATTATGATAGTTTGTTTTGATAAGTTCAATACTTTTTACTCTCTCTTTCCTTACACTTTCTACTCTAGCTTGAAAATCTGTGGTTTTTTCATATTCACCTTTTATAAGGTTTTGAGTTTTAGGAAAAACAACCTGTTTTGGTTTCAGTGGAAAAGTTGGTTGCATCCCTTGAAACTCCTCTTTAAGAAGGGAGTTTATAAGAATTGTCAGTTTTTGATGAGACGTTAATTCAATTCCATACTGCCCATACTTAGCATCTTTATCGAGAGAGGGCTTCTTTCCAATACATCCCGTATAGAGTAGGAGTATAAAAGTTGAGATTACTATTTTTAAGATCATTTTTTCTCCAATATTAAAAATTTCGAACACAACGATAATAAAAATTATCGATTTTTTTAGCACATATCTTCTTTCCACTACTCATATCTATTACCCAACTTTTTCTACTGTTTGAGATATATTTAGTTGATGACCAATGAGATTTAAAGAGTTTGTATTTAAGTTTTTGCTTGTTGTTGAGAAGAGTTTTAAGCTCTTTATCTGTTGGGAGTCTCCAGTTATCAAATGAAACAAGGTGTAATGCTTGGCAATAGTTATCTGCTTCACTCCAAGTGTTAGTGTTGAGGTCACTATCTAAATCATCTTGCCACATTAGATTATCTATTGTAAGTGTATGCTTTTTTATATATTTCTGTTTTTTTAATGACTCCTCATACTCCTCTTGAAGTTTTTTCTCTTTTAATAATCGTGCCTCCTCTTTTTCCTCCTCTTGTTGAATAAAATTTTTATACTCTTGTACTTTCAAGGGATATTTATCTTCGAGATAGTTTCTTATGATTTTTTCATATCTGTTTTTTTGAACACTATCTGCAGAACCACTATGCCAAATAATCTCCTCTTGAGGCTTTTCTTCTATCACTAAGGGAATATCTATCTTCTCTATGTAGGAGAGATTATCATCACCACTATCTGTAATATTTATATCGACTATAAAATCTTGAGATAATAGCATTATTGGCAGTAGTAACAGTATATATTTAAATAGCATAATCGTCCTCCTTTAGACTATTATATAGTTTACAACTTATCTTCTTTTTTTTCCCTTTCCAGCATCATCATAAATAAGAAATCGTCTTAAATCATCTTGAAACTCTTTATCTAAGGAGTCCCAAATTTTTTGTTTAGATATATATCTTTGAGAATCTTCTTTTTTACTTTTTTTAATATCACGAATAAGATAGTGATAACGTACTAAATTTTTAGTGTAAGGAGCGATAAAAAACCAATTTTTTATGATCTGATAGCTTCTCTCTTCATGGTCTGTAAAGCTATATTCATTAAATTCTCTATCTTCCTCATCTTTTACAAAGGCACTAAATGGTTTTCCAATATCATGAAGAAGTGCAGCTGCAAAAAATCTATACTCTTTGGCTTTTAGAGCATAATACGTTACTCTCATTGTATGGAGAAACACACCATGTTGATGCCACTTATTTTGTGTGAATAGGAGTGATTTTAAAAATGGTTTTGAGTATATTTTATTGTTTATCTCTTTCATATATTCTCTTTTGTTATGGGATGGTAGACGTCTACGGTCTCTTTTAAATTTTGTTTTTGTATATGTGTATATATCTGTGTAGTGAGGAGTGAAGAGTGTCCAAGTAACTCTTGAACAACTCTTAAATCTGCTCCACCTGTTATAAGTGATGTAGCATAGGAGTGGCGTAGAACATGGGGGGAAACACCTAAATATTTTTGAGTGATTTTATAAGCAGAGATACGACTTAGTTTATCTCCCTTGTAGTTACACCAAATAAAATCTTTGTCATATTTGAACTCTTTTAAGTAGCTATCTATCGCTTGTATAGCCACTTTTGCAATAGGAACTATACGCTCTTTTTCACCTTTAGCATGGGTAATTCTTAACCAATCACCCTCTATATCGGAACGATTGAGCTCTAAACACTCTGTGATACGTGTTCCTGTGGCATAAAGAAAAAGTATAAGGGCATAGTCTCTTAAACCTATCCACGAACTTCTATCTATCAGTTTTAAACTATTTTGAATCTCTATAAAAGATAAAAATTTAGGAAGAAGTTTCGGAATTTTTGAAAATTTCAATCTATTTTTTTCATCACTAAATTGGTTTTTATAACAAAAATCAAAAAAGGCATTTACAGCTGAGAACTTTCTGTTGAGTGTTCGTTTATTTTTATATTTGGAAAGAGCAGATAAAAGGGATTGTGAGTCTAGTTTGATAAGAGGAGTATTGAGTTCTATCTCAAGAGCCTCTAGGTCACTTTTATAAGCCTTGACACTAGGCTTACTGAGTGCTTTAGTAACAAAGATATACTCTAAAAAAGCCTCAAGTTCATTGGACATCTGAAAAAGTTATTTTATCGATATATATCTATCATCAATATAAAAAACTTTATCTCCTAAAAATATATAACCATCATCAATATCTATCTCATGAACAGTGAACTCTTTCATATTCTTTTTGTCAAGAACTATCATATATCCCTCTTTTTCTAAAAGATAGAGTTTATCTTCATCCGCGATAACAGCTAAAAAGTGGGCAAAGGGAAACTTAGTTTTAGTGATTAGATCTAGATTTGGATTGAGTGCAATAACTTCACCCTGTTTCGTTGTTATAAAGATAGAGTTTCCATCATATATAATGTTTCGCATCTCATATTTAACTCGTATCTCTTTTTGAGCCAACGACATTATCTTAGTATTTGTTGCAGCGATAATTTTATTATCTATGATATTTAGATAGATGATATTGTTAAAATTATTTTGAGATGAAACAATAATAGTTCTTAAACTTTTTTTGAGTTTACTATTAACAATAACAATTTTTCCATCTAGTGTTGCAAAGATAACAAGTTCATTCATAAAGTAGGGAGCAACTATTCTAGAATCAGTAGTTAAAGATTGTGCTCCTTGCTCTTTAAATAGTAACTCTTTAGTATCTATATTGTAGAGTGACATCTCATTATCAGCGAATAAAACAGCTAAA
>JAYEGK010000035.1:0-5420 GCA_034716265.1 Campylobacterota bacterium | reverse complement strand
AACGGGTAAATGACTCTCATGGTCATGATGTTGGAGATGAAGTTTTGATAGAACTCTCAGCACTTATTCAACACTCTATAAGATCTAATGATAAACTTATTAGATTTGGTGGCGAGGAGTTTTTTACACTTCTTTCAAATGCAGATATAGATATTGCAGTTGAGATAGCTGAGAAGTTTCGTTTAGTTATCGAATCTAAAACTCATAGTTCAAAAGATTTAGATATTACAGCAAGTTTTGGTGTTGTTGAATATACTCAAAATGAATCTATGGAATCACTTATAAAAAGAGCTGATATTCTTTTATATAAAGCGAAACATAGTGGTCGTAACAGAGTTGAATCTTAAAATTGAGCTGAAATAGCATCTACCTCATTCCATGTAAGTTGATTAACTTTAGCTTGATGGGTGATAATATGGGAAACATACCGAGCAAACATATCGGTTTCTATATTTACTTGAGAGCCTTTTTTATAAGTTTTAAAAAGTGTCTCTTTCATTGTGTGTGGAATGATAGTTAAACGAAGGGTTGCATCGGCTACATCTACATCATTTACTGTTAAACTTATTCCATCTACAGTTATTGAACCTTTAGGCACTACAAAAGGAATAAACTCTTTTTTTATCTCTATAAAAACATCATAAGAGTTACCACTACTTTTTATATCTTTAATAGTTCCGATAGCATCTATATGCCCCTGCACGATATGCCCCTCAAATCTATCCCCCATCATCATTGCAGGTTCTATATGAACATCCCCATTGTAGTTTTGTATCGCTAAAAGTTTTTGACTCTCAGGGGAGAGTTCCACACTAAAACCATCGCTTAAAATATCGGTTACAGTAAGACAAGCACCATTTATAGCGATACTATCTCCAAGTTTTGCCTTATGTTGTGCTTTTATTGAAAGAGTAGTTCCAGAAAAGTTTTTAACTGTTGCAATCTCACGTATTAAACCTGTAAACATTAAAAAACTATGCTCCCATTTTCTTGAAGACCTTTGATAATCTTTTTAGCTTTTTCATGACCTTTATAGGCTGCTTTTCTACATAGGTCTAGTGCCATATCATTATCTTCATCACAACCGATACCTTGGTCATAAAGCATTCCAAGGTTATAGTGTCCCTCAGCAAGTCCACCCTCGGATGCTCTACTAAAACAGATAAAGCATCTTGCTTCATCTTGAGGAACACCGTGACCCTCTTTATATAAAACACCAAGGTTATTGAAACACTCTAAATGACCTCGTTTTGCTCCCTCTTCATACCAAAAAGCAGATTCACTATAATTTTGAACACAACCAAGACCATGCTCTAACATAAGTCCCACCTCATACATAGCAGGAGCAACCTCTCTTATTGCTGCTTCCATAAAAAGTTCGTGTGCCCTAAACTGGTCGTGAGAAACACCACCAATACCATTAGCATACAAAATAGCAAGGTTAAAAAGTGCAAAAGGTTGTTTCGCTTCACTTGCTTTTGTATAGAGTTCTAACGATTTTGCATCATCTAACTCACATCCTTGCTCCTGTTGGTGCATATAAGCGAGAGATGTTTGAGCATCTGCATCACCACTGTTTGCTAGTTCTGTATAGAGTCTATAAGCGGTTTTAAAATCACCACCATTATAGAGTTCGTGAGCTTGTTCTATCATCTAACTCTCATTTTCTGTTCGGATATTTTGTCTAAAAGTTGTTTGATTGCCCTTAGCATCTGCTTTGGCATCTCGGATTCTATCGAGTAAACTCTCTTTTACTTCAAGATGGTTTTCTCTTATTTTATGTTCATCACTTCCATCTACCTCTTCATCATACTCAAGGACTTCAGGTACATAATCTTTATATAAATCTTTACTCATTTTTAAACCTTAATTAATTTCAATATATGTTATGCAAATAATACTTAAAAATGCTAAAATTCCCTATAAATAAATATGGATAAAATATATGAATTATGATGTAATAGTAGTTGGTGGTGGTCATGCTGGTGTTGAAGCATCTCTTGCATCTGCTAGAATGGGCAATAAAACTTTAATGGTATCGATGTTAGCTGAAAATGTAGGTGCTACAAGTTGTAACCCTGCTATAGGTGGTTTAGCAAAAGGGCATCTTGTTCGTGAGCTTGATGCTCTTGGTGGGGAGATGGGACTTATAACAGATGAAGCGGGAATACAGTTTCGCATACTCAATCAAACAAAAGGTCCAGCAGTTCGTGGAAGTCGTGCACAGATAGATATGGATAAGTATAGAGTTATCGCAAGAAATATAGTTCTCAATACTCCAAACCTTGATTTAGCTCAAGAGATGGTTGAGTCTTTGATTATAGAGGATGGTACTGTTAGAGGTGTAAAAACTGACCTTTTAAATGAGTATAGTGCTAAAAAAGTGATCATCACAAGTGGTACATTTTTAAAAGGGATTATCCATATTGGAGAAGTTCAGCAAGTGGGTGGACGTTTTGGAGAGCAGACGAGTATAGGGTTAAGTGATTCTTTGAGAGATGATTGTGGTTTAGAGATGGGGCGTTTAAAAACTGGTACTTGTGCGAGGATAGATAGTTCAACTATTGATTATTCTGTTATGGAGGAGCAGGGTGGAGATCTAATCCCTAATCCGTTTAGTTTTAGAACAGACAAAGAGAAGTTTACTCAAACTAAAAAACAGTTACCATGTTTTATAGCCTATACAAATGAAGAAACACATAACATTATCTCCTCAAATTTTTATAGAGCTCCACTTTTTACAGGGCAGATAGCAGGAAAAAGCCCTCGCTACTGTCCAAGTATAGAGGATAAGGTAAGTAAGTTTGCAGATAAAAATCAACATCATCTTTTTATAGAACCTCAAACGATAGATAATACTGAGTGTTATATAAATGGTTTAAGTACCTCTCTTCCTCCAGAGGTACAACGTGAGATGATACAGTCGGTTAAAGGGATGGAAAATGCGAAGATTGTTCGTTATGGCTATGCGATAGAGTATGATTTTGTCGATCCTCGTGAACTCAAACACTCTCTTGAAACGAAGAAGATAGATGGTTTATATCTAGCAGGTCAGATAAATGGAACGACTGGTTATGAAGAGGCAGCGGCACAAGGTCTTATGGCGGGGATAAATGTTTCCCTTGCGTTACAAGAGAAAGAGCCTTTGATTTTAAGACGTGATGAAGCTTATATAGGTGTTCTTATAGATGACCTTGTTACAAAAGGAACAAATGAACCATATAGAATGTTTACATCACGTGCAGAGTATAGACTTCTTTTACGTGAAGAGTCTGCTGATACTAGACTTTCATCCTATGGAAATGAGCTAGGGCTTATCTCTGATGAGGTATATGCAAAAGTAAAACTTAAAGATGAGCAGATAAAAGAGGGTGCACAACTTTTAGAGGAGACTCGATTTACTCCAAACAAAGAGTTTATAGCAAAACTAGCAACTATGGATGAGATGGCTATCAAAGATATTGCAACAGCACAGCAGTTAGTTGCTCGTAAAACTTTTGATGTTGCTAAAATGTTAGAGATAGTTCCAGAGTTAGAAAAATATGATGCGTATATACAAGAGGAGATACTGGTAGAGGGAAAATATGCTCGTTATATCGATAAACAGAGTCAAGAGATAGAGCGTATGAAAAAATATCTTAAAATTTTAATTCCTGAGAATTTTGATTTTAATAAGGTGAGCGGTTTAAGTAAAGAGGTTGTTGAGAAGTTAGAGATATTTAATCCCCCAACACTCCAAGCAGCGATGAATATTAGTGGTATCACTCCAGCAGCTATTGAGATATTACATATATATATTAAGATCGAACAAAGAGATATAAAAAAAGGTTTAAAATGAGAACGTTTTACTATGCACATACAGGACACAGAATAGGTTTAGATAGATTTCGTAGAGGAGCAGCGATAATAAAATCTTTAGGCGAGATAGAGATAACTATGTTATGTTCCGATTTTCGTATAGCACAGGTAGCTAGAGAGTATGGAGTTGAAAATAGTGTTGGTGTGGATGTTGTAAGAAACATTCCTCAAATAGCACATCATGGAGATAGAATTATTTTTGATTCTGATGAAGCAAACCCTATTATGCTTGAAGATATGAAGAGTTTCTTCTCTACTTTTATACATATTAAAAGTGATACGGTTGCAATAGATGAAAACTATTTTGTAGATGAAGAAAAAACTATAAAAATGACCTACTTTTTTGGTGATGATGATTATGAAAAAGATTTAGATAAAAATCTATCTTTACTTGATGGCTTAAAGCCAGATTTGCAGTTAGGATTTTACTATTTTTTAGATTATGAAGATATGTTAAAAGAGAAGTTTGAGAATTATCATGAATTTGAAGAGTATCAAGAGATGATTAAAAAGACAGATATTCTCATCACTACATCACCTCAAGCAGTTTTAGAATCTCTCGCTGCAAATGGTCGTCCTATCTATATTAAAAGAGAAGATTATATAGATGATTATGACAATCTATTTGTTAGTTTAAATATTCCAATAGTTGAGAACTATAACAATAAAAAATTAACTAGCATAGTAGAGACAATAGATAGTCAAAATTATCAAAAAGTTGAACACCTTAGTAACAAAACTAATGAAATCATAAAAGAAGAAATTAATTTATAAAAAATTAAAAGATGTTTGAGGTATAATTAATTTTTTAAAAATTCACACTATAAAGTGAGCAGATATGGAAAATAATAGCCGTAGAGGTTTTATGGGTATGGCATTTGGTGCTGTTGCAGGTATCGGTGCTGTTGGTTCATTGTACGCAATGAAAAAATCTTGGGATCCACTTCCAAGTGTAAAGGCTGCTGGTTTTACAACTCTTGATATGAGTATATATGAAGAGAATGTTATGGTAACTGAAAAATGGAGAGGGAAACCTATCTTTGTTTTAAAGAAATCAAAAGATTTTATCGCTTCTGAGCAATCAAATCCAGATGCTTTAGCAAGAGATATTGTAATAGATGGTAGTCACTTTATGATTGCTATTGGTTTATGTACGCACTTAGGATGTATTCCAGCATTTAGAAAAGATTCAAATGATTTTTTATGTGCTTGTCATGGTGGTATGTTTGACGCGTCTGGTTTAGTAACTAAAGTTCCACCACCACGTGGTTTTGACATTCCTCCTTTTAAAATTGATGGAAATAAGTTAGTTCTTGGTGAAGTTGGTCCTGAGTGGCAAGCTATGAAAGATAATGGCGTAACGCTTTAAAATAAGGGAGGATAAATGGCACATTTTACAAAAGCAACAAGTGTTAAAGATTGGTTAAACCAACGTTTAGCAATTGATACAGTAGAAAAAGTAATGATGACGGAGTATTGGATTCCGAAAAATATTAACTTCTTATGGGCAATGGGTATGGTTCTTGTAATCACTTTTGCACTACTTCTAGTTTCAGGTATAT
>JAYEGK010000034.1:0-5465 GCA_034716265.1 Campylobacterota bacterium | reverse complement strand
TTATATAAAAATAGGTGAAAATATTGGTTTTGAACAGAGTGGAAAAGGTGATATGTTTTTAAGACCCGTAGTTGTTCTAAAAAAGTTTAATAATGATTTTTTTATGGGTGTACCACTTACAACGACATTGAAAAAAGGTATATATTATTTTGAGTTTGAATTTACAAATAAAAAAAGTAATGCTATATTATCTCAAATGAAACCATTTGATACAAAAAGAATAAAACATAAAATAGGGGTAATCAATAAAGAGGATTTTAAAAATTTAAAAGCAAGAATATCTGATTTGTATGGAGTAGTGTTAGCCTCACCAAAAGATGAGGACGATCCCGAAGGAATTTGTAAATGAATGATACCAAAAATAAAGAATTAAAGCAAATTACCATAAAAAATGCATAACATAGTCATCAAAGAGGGTGCATTTATAATATCAGATGCACACTATTCAGATATTCGTCCACATTTTTTAGAGTTTATTCAAGATATAGACTCTAAAAAGCTACAACCAACACAACTTATATTTATGGGTGATATATTTGATGCCCTTTTTGGTCAAGTAAAATATACACAAACTGTAAATAAAAAAATAATTGATTTAATCAACACTCTGTCAATAGAGATAGAACTTATCATACTTGAGGGTAATCACGACTTTAATCTAAAAAATATTTTTTTAAATGCTCAAGTTTTTAAACTCTCACAACAGCCATTACTATGCTCCTTTGAGAGAAAAAAAATCTATTTAGCACATGGTGATTTTAATGTGGGATTTGGTTATAAAATCTATACTCTCTTTATCAGAAATAGAGTGTTTTTGACTATTTTATCTTTAATCGATAGTTTAAGCTCTCACTTTATTTTAAAAAAACTCAATAAAAAGTTATCTCAAAAAGAGGATTGTAAAGAGTTGAAAAGCTTTCCCTCTTTTATAAAAAAGAGATTGGAAAATAGGTATGAGTGTGATTATTTTATAGAGGGACACTTTCATCAAAATCAACAGTTTAAAATAGATAGATTTTTCTATATCAATTTGGCAGCTTTTGCATGCAATCAAAGATATTTTAGTGTAAAATCACTTAAAGATAAAGAACTATTAGAAGAACATATTTTCTCTAAAGGGATATAAAAATGAATGACAATTCACTTAAAGTTGGTTCCAATGAGATGGAACTTGTAGATTTTCGTATATTAAGACAGGAAGATGACAGTATATATGAAGGTATATATGGGATAAACGTTTCAAAGGTTCGTGAAATTATTCGTGTACCAAATCTCACTGAACTACCAGGTACACCTGAATTTATAGAGGGTATTTTTGATCTTCGAGATGTTGTTATCCCTGTTGTTAATTTAGCAAAGTGGATGGGTATTGTCTCTCCGGAGGATGTTGAAAAAAATTCACGAGTGATTATTACTGAATTTAATAATGTACTGATAGGTTTTATAGTGCATGAAGCTAAAAGAATTCGTAGAATAAACTGGAGTGATATAGAACCAGCTACATTTGTAAGTGGTTCTATTGATGGAAATAAAATTACAGGTGTCACGAAAATAGAGGGTGATAATGTTCTTCTTATTCTTGACTTGGAGAGTGTTGTTCAAGATTTAGGTCTTTATGAACCAGATGTTGATAATGTTCCTACTAACTTAGATCTATTTTCTGGTGTTGCATTAGTATTGGATGATAGTTCTACGGCAAGAAAAATTGTAAAAGAAGCATTAATTAAGATGGGTTTTCAAGTTGTTGAAGCTATGGATGGTCAAGATGGTTTAGAGAAACTCGATGGTCTTTACCACACTTACGGGGATGCTCTTTCTCAAAATTTAAAACTTATTATCTCTGATGTTGAGATGCCTAGAATGGATGGTTTTCATTTTGCAGCAAATGTTAAAGAGGATGAAAGATTTAGTAACATACCAATCGTATTTAACTCATCCATAAGTGATCATTTTAGTGAAAATAGAGGTATGGAAGCTGGTGGAGAAGCTTATTTAGTTAAATTTGAAGCAAGCTCATTTTATGATGAAGTAGCACGTGTTGTTCGTGCTCATATGAAGTAGGGGTATAAATATGGATGAATTTCAAGAGATACTACAAGATTTTTTAGTTGAGTCATTTGAATTAGTAGAAAAACTAGATGAAGATTTAGTTGAGTTAGAGAGTAGACCTGAAGATTTAGAGCTTTTAAATGGGATATTTCGTGTTGCACATACGGTCAAAGGTGCTTCATCATTTTTAAATTTTGATGTTTTAACACATCTGACACACCATATGGAAGATGTACTTAACAAAGCAAGACATGGTGAACTTTTAATTACACCAGATATTATGGATGTTGTTTTAGAGTCTATAGACCTTATGAAAGCACTTCTAAATACTATTAGAGATACAAGCAGTGATGGTGGAATAGATGTTGCTGATTGTGTTGTAAAACTAGATAAAATCAGCGGAGGAGATGGTAACGTTGAATCGGTAGTCTCTACTCCTGAAGAGGAGATAGTTGAGCAAGAGGTAGTCCAAGAGGAAGTAGCAGTAGTTGAAGAGGAAGATGAGTTAGATTATGACAATATGGATGCAGATGAACTTGAAGCTGAAATAGAAAAGCTTTTAAGTCAACGTCAAGATGAAGATAAAGCAAAACGTGAAGCAAAAATAGAAGCTGGAGAGGTTGTCTTAGCCGCTCCAGAGGTACAGCCTGAAGAGGATATTGTTGTTGAATCTACACCTGTTCCAGCTGTTCCAGCTTCTGTACCTACACCTGTTCAAAAAGCTCCTGTTGCACCAGAATCTCCTAAAGTAGAGCCAAAAGGTGATGCAAAAGCAGCCGCTCCTACAAAACGAGCACCTGCAGCAGTTGAGCAAACTATTCGTGTGGATGTTAAAAGACTTGACCACTTAATGAACCTTATTGGTGAGCTTGTTCTTGCTAAAAATAGACTTATTAAGATAAATGATGATGTTGAGGAACGTTATGAGGGTGAGGAGTTCTTAGAGGAACTCAATCAAGTTGTTTCTATCGTTTCATTGGTGACAACAGATCTTCAAATAGCTGTTATGAAAACAAGAATGCTTCCTATTGGTAAAGTTTTCAATAAGTTTCCAAGAATGATTCGTGATTTAACTCGTGAACTTAATAAAAAAATTGAACTTGAAATCTCAGGGGAAGATACAGAACTTGATAAATCGATTGTTGAGGAGATAGGGGATCCACTTGTTCATATTATTAGAAACTCTTGTGATCATGGTGTTGAGATCCCTTCAGTACGTGCTGAATCTGGAAAACCAGAAACTGGAACTATCACATTAAAAGCTTACAATGAAGGAAACCAAATTGTTATTCAGATAGATGATGATGGTAAAGGTTTAAATCCTGACATGCTTAAAAATAAAGCACTTGAAAAAGGTCTTATCACGGAGAAAGAGGCTGATAGCATGAGTGATAAAGAGGCATTTTTACTTATTATGAAGCCAGGTTTTTCAACTGCAGCCTCTGTTACTAATGTTTCTGGACGTGGTGTTGGTATGGATGTTGTTAAAACAAATATCGATAAAGTAAATGGTATCATAGATATTGAAAGTCAAGCGGGAGAGGGAACTTCTATAAAGTTAAAGATTCCTTTGACTCTTGCAATTATTCAAGCACTGTTGGTTGGTGTTCAAGAGGAGTATTATGCTATTCCCTTAGCATCAGTTTTAGAAACAGTTCGTATCTCAAGAGATGAGATATATACGGTTGAGGGTAGAAGTGTTATGAGACTTCGTGATGATGTTTTATCTCTTGTTCATATCGGTGATATCTTTGAAGTGGAACGAATATTAGATGCTAATGAACATGCTTATGTTGTTGTTTTAGGTTTAGGTACAAGTAAACTAGGTCTTATTGTAGATACTTTAGTTGGTCAAGAAGAGATAGTTATTAAGTCTTTAGGTGATTATCTCAAAGGTATAGAAGGTATTGCTGGGGCGACTATTCGTGGTGATGGTGGTGTTACACTTATCGTTGATGTTGTAGCTTTGATGGAGATGGCAAAAGGTGTTAAGTCAACAGCACTTATTGAAGAAACATCTTCAAACAGTAGCATTAGTGAAAAAACTAACGCAAGTGATTATTGTGTTATGATTGTAGATGATTCCAAAACAGATAGAATGATAATGAGAAAGGCTCTTGAACCGATGGGAGTAACTTTAGTAGAAGCATCAGATGGGCAAGAAGCATTATCTATCTTAAAGCAGGGTGATCATAACTTTGATGCTATGCTTATAGATATAGAGATGCCAAGAATGGATGGTTATACATTAGCAGGAGAGATTAAAAAATATAATAAATATAAAAATCTTCCTCTTATTGCGGTTACTTCTCGTACTGGAAAATCTGATCGTATGCGTGGTGTTGAGTCTGGAATGGTTGAATATATTACAAAACCATATTCTGCTGATTATCTTTCTAGTGTAGTTCAAAGAAATGTTAACTTTAAATCGGAGTTTTTATAATGAGTGATAAATTAAAACAGATTATTAATCAACAGGGTGAGAAAAAAGATTCAGATACACTTGATCAGTCAGATGATATAGTTCAGTTAGTTGGATTTGTTATTGGAGAGGAGGAGTATGCTGTTCCTATTTTAGCTATTCAAGAGATTATTAAGCCTTTTACATGGACAAGAGTACCTCAAGTTCCCTCTTATGTTCTAGGTGTTTTTAATCTTCGTGGTTCCGTTATTCCATTGATAGATCTACGTGTAAAGTTTGGATTACCATCAAAAAATCATAACGATGATACTCGCTTTTTTGTATTAAAGCAGGATGATGAGGTTGCTGGTTTTGTTATAGATAGATTAACAGCAGCTATTCGAATTAAAAAAGAAAATATTGGACCAGCTCCCGATACTATTAGTGGAAACGATACTATGATAGATGGTGTTGGAAAACAGGAAGATAGAATTATTACTATCTTAAAAGTAGATAAACTATTAGAAAGAGATTTTTAATATAGTATCTAATGATAAATAAAACATTAATAATAATAGAAAAAGAGGATAGAGTTACCTTGAGTTTTCAAGGGGAACTCACTCTTTATACCATTGAAAAAAATCAAAAGAAAATCGATACACTTAATCTTAAAAAAATTAGATATATAGAGATTAATCTTTTAAATATCTCCTATTTAGATACAGCAACAGCTATCTTTTTTAACAATATTGAGAAGAAGTTTAGAGAAAAAAAGATAAAAACAACTTTTATTTCACAAAACAGAGATGTTTTAAAAACTCTCAAGTTAGTGGTTAGAGATAATAAAAATTTAAATTTTATGAAAAAAGAGAATAAAGTTAACTTTTTTTATAGAATTGGAGATATTTCTCATCAACACTTGATAGGCTTTTTACTCTTTATGACATTTTTAGGAAATCTTTTTATTACCAAAATTCATTATCTAAAATCGATTAAGGATATAAGATTTAAAGAG